>JAPCJU010000001.1 GCA_027886795.1 Nitrososphaerota archaeon
AATGTTCCTCTTGCATTTGAATTGCTTGACTTTGATTTGACCTCCTCCTTTGTCATCCGTTTCATGAGAGAAGTTCTTGAGACTCTCGGATGGTTCAAGGTGGAAATGGTGACATCAGAAACCCATCTCGATTTCAAACTTTTCCACAAATTCAACAAGAAATGGTCGTTATTTCTCAAATGTTTGCTTTCGACTATGTTCGAAATGGTACATGAAAGACCAGAAATCGTCATCTCTGACCGGCTCGTAAAATTAAGGTTTTCAAGAGAGATCACAGCTCATCCCAACGAAAATACGAGCTCGTATATAATGGCTGATCAGAGCTCCTGACATTTATTTTCGTGAATCTTTTTTTCGGCTCTTTTCGTCTTCGTCAGTGAAATGGTTGATCGTCTGACGACAACGAAACAGTACCGATAATGGATTCTAAAAGAGAACTGTTATCTTACAAAATGGAAAATATCCCGTTGAAATATTTCTCGATTCTAGCGATTTGTCAATAGTGTTTTCGTTTATGAAAACAGATTAGCTGAGATTTAAGACTCTCCTAGCACTCATCTCGTCGGATTTGTCTATCTCTTTCTTGGACTGTCTCTTTGCAAGCTTCCACGTTACGACGAAAACTCCTGCGGTCGATAGGGCAAGAATCAAGGTGAAAACTTCGCTAAAGTTCACGCTAATCGCTGATCCAGCCTGGACAAGCGCAGAAATTCGGTTGACCAAGTAATACGCTGCAACCAGCGATATTAGCCATACAGAAGCTATGACTCCAGAAGTGAATATACGTTTCTTCAAGAGCTCGAAAGATTTCTTGCTTATGAACTGCCCCTGATTACCCCAAGTTAACTTACACAATCAATAACTACGCAAGTGTAGCTAGAACTTTTAAAGTTGGATGGGACGGCTGGGCCCAATAAGGAGGGATTACAATGAGGAAGTTTGCATACCTGATGCTTGCGATCATTATTTCGAGCGCGTTTCTAGGAACCTATCTTGTTTATGGTGAAGCATCGAGTGCTATCCAGACTACGACCATACAAACTACTAGTGTAAACGAAGACTTTTTCAATCAGACATCGCCGCCAGGCCTAATTACAAATGCGCCTTACCCTGGATATGATTACTACTTGTTCTACAACTTGTCAAATGGCGTAATTAATGCGATTATCACCGACAGACAAGCTTCTGTAATTCAATCCCTTTCACATTGTGGAATAAGCGCTTCTGGTTTTGACAATATGACTCTTGCGTCCGGGTGCTTATTCGCTGACACTTCCGCGCGAGGAGAAGGCGTGATCAATGCGACCTCGTATTCTAACTTAAGTACCATAATTCAACACTCGAATGCTTTCTTGGTGAATGTTTCGAGCAGTGTTCCTGTGATTGACATGAAATCCGGATGGTCTAATTGCTCAAACCCCTATTATGGGAATGGAACTACTCCTTGTAATTAATCTTTTTCAAACTGTTTCCAGTTCATTTGCAAAGATCTTCTTAACGGCAAATGTTGTGGATCACTAGAGCCACAGTGAATCCGAACTTTTTGGTTTAGTTCGCTTGAAGAACTGCAATGAATTCGTCAATTGCAAGCGCTACGATGAAAAAAACAGAGCTTGATTGATGCGCCAAACAGATTCTCATTTTACGAGAGTACTTGAAACATAGTATGAACAATTAAGGCATTATCAAAATTAAGCGCCTGAATGCCACTACGATTCTCATACTTAGGCTAACATCAAGGTTCGTCAAAATACAGAAGAGAGACATGTCAATTTAACTGAACTACTCCGTATATTTCTTTACCACTTGGAAATGCAAATGAATACTGCAGATTGTCTCCTCTCGTGATATTGATCGTTTTCGGTACTTGAAGATGGATTGTGAAATTACCAATCCCTGAGCTTGAGATTGAGAAGTGTTGATCAGTTACCTCGACAATTTTGGTCATTGGACTACCGAATGTACTGATGTTAAGGTTTGAAATTGTAACTGTTTGCTGAAATGGGTTTGAGAAACTAAAAACACAAGCTGCGGTATCGTTATTTCGCGTAAACATTTGGCTCCGCTAGCGCAGGTGATACAATGTGGGCCGACCAAACTTACTCAGGCTCAACTATCTATCTCTTTGTCTACGACAATACATGAAGAAGCACAAGACAAACGTTGAGTTTCTTGCTTTCCTGAAGTACCTGAGGACACTCTATCCACTCTCCATTACCATTTACATAATACTAGACAATTTTTCCCCTCACACAGTTCCGCGAGTCCTTGAATATGCAGAAACAAACAACGTTGAGTTAGTGTTCACACCGACCAATGCTTCATGGCTCAATCCTATAGAATCACACTTCGGACCTCTGAGGAAGTTTGCGATCTCAAACTGCAATCCAAAGAATCACAGTGAGATTGCAACAAACGTACGCAGATACATCGCGTGGAGAAACAGACATCATCAATTATCCGTTAACAAAGACCCTAAGAGAAAAAGGGTCAAGGAAGAAAAGCTACTTTCGTGCAGGAAATGTGGGTTAGTCATCTTGGAGGGGCACTAGCTATGAAAAACTCGAATCAAATACTCTGCTTTAAAGAAATGACCGTAGCGCGATCATTTTTGACATCCGAGCAGATTTCAATCAATTTCTTGGGTTGCGTCTAGGAAAATTCAATTTTCCCGCCAATCTCGGAATCAAAGGAAGCTGATTGAAGGATTGGTCCAATTGTTCTTTCGTAGGAATGAATGTTCTTTTCCTCCTATCTGTTTGGATCTCCATCTGTCGAGCGCGTAACATTTTTGTGATTTTCAGTTTGACAATGCTATCATAACTAATGAAGTAGTTATTTGAGTCAATGTCCAACAACTTTTCCAAAGGACACGAACTTATCTTTTCATCTTCCTCTCTTAATGATCGTTCTATGAAATGCTTCCTTTGATCCGCTGAAGTTGCCTCTGTAAGACCTGCTCTTATTGTATCAACGAATGTCGATCTTATCGCAACTACCCTCCAATCGGAAAAATAAAGATAGAATGGAAAATAAGAAAACCGAGATTCGATCGATATTATGTTTTTTAATACAAGAATCCGTTGCTCAGACCCATCACTGGGTCTATCTATTTTCTTGTAGTTAATTTGATTTTCATATTCCGAGTTCTTGTTAAGGTCTGGAGGAGGTTCGGAGTTCCACACCAAAATGAATCCCGCAATTCATTGACGCTCCACATTCCTTTCATAGTTAACTGTTCAGTCGAGTTACCTTTACTTTCAAATTCATCTTGCTCGTCTGCCTGAGTCGGAGCACTGAAATCCTAAGTGTAGGATTTATTTGTTAGTGATAAAGACCTACACATAAGAGACTAAACTATGAGATCGAAAGAGATTCGAGAATGATTCGCGCCAATGAATTGACCAAGAAGTTTCGTCTAAAAGGCGAAATCGATATCGTTGCCTTAAACTCGGTTTCGATTCAGGTTCGAGATGGTGAAGTGTTCGGCCTTCTAGGTCCAAATGGCGCGGGAAAGACCACATTCATGAGGCTAATTTCCTGCTTATTATCCCCCACTTCAGGAACTTTGGAAGTTGCAGGATTTGATTGTACGCGGAATCCGGTGGAAATCCGAAACAAAATCGGCCTGCTCTGCGAGGAACCAGGTCTGTATGAGAGACAAACTGTGTTCAACAATCTTTCACTATATGGAGAACTCTACGGGATGGAGAGAGACGAAATTGAAGACCGAATCGATGAGCTTTCAGCATTACTTGATTTCAAGAACCTGCTAGAAATGAAATCGGGAAGATTATCTAAGGGTCAGAGGCAAAGGGTGTCCCTTGCGCGAGCACTTCTTCATGAGCCTGAGATTCTTTTATTGGATGAGCCCACTGCCAACCTCGATCCCGTCTCGGCAAATGCCGTGAGGGAAGCAATAAGGCAGATTCAGCGGCAATCAGACAATAATAGAATAGTGATCGTTTGCAGTCATAATTTGGATGAAGTTGAAAAATTATGCAAGAGGGTTGCCATCATAGACAATGGTCACATAGTCGAGACAGGTTCCATTGATAACTTGGAACATGAGCTCTGGAAATCCGAGAGCTTTGAGATCGTTCTAAAAGGTGGAACGCCTTCCTCCGATTTTCTTGAATATCTTGCAAAGCTTGATGTTGTGGGCGACGTTCAGATAATTCATAACGCACGAGAAGAACCGATTGGATCGACTGACTCTCATTTAGTTCTTAAGATTGGATTGCGTAGCTCCCCCAGATCAATAGATCGCAACAGTGAGGACATTATTGCCGATGTGGTAAAATTAGTCGCTGCACAAAGCAATTTGAAAATCGTTTCGGTATCATCAGAAAAACACTCATTAGAAGACGTATACTTGAAACTCATGAGGGACAAGATGGACGATGTGAAAGAATTTCAAGAAATGAGTGCACCTGGTCAAGACTAGGACTTGATTTGATTAGCTTTGTTGCCACGTTTTCCTAATCCGAGAAAAGCCCATTCGGCAATTATCATAATTCTGAAGAATGAGTTTCGAGAAATAAGAAGTTCCAAACAGCTTATGCTTCCTATCTTGATTGGGCCATTTCTTATTCTAGCTTTAGGATTTTTTTATGTAACTTTTGGCTCAGCATTGCAATTTGAAGAAACGTCGACACTAATTTTGCCCTTTCTCGCAGTTCTTTTTCCAATAGGAATAGCATCGGGAATCGCTATGGATAGTTTCGTGGGGGAGAGGACTAGGCGAACAATTGAACCAATTCTCGCGACTCCAATAACTGAAAGAGCTTTGTTCGTTGCTAAAGTCCTTGCATCGTTTTTGCCAGCTATGATTGTCTCTTACTGCACGCTGATTGCGTATTCACTTTTGATTGCTACTGCTAAAGCATCAAATTTAACTGTCGTATTTTCCCCGGCAAGTCTGAGCATAATCTTTTGGCAAGCACCTGCAATAGCTCTTGTTGGCACATGTATCATGATAATTGCCTCGGCGAAAATAAGAGACCCCCGTGCTGCAATGCAAATCGGAAATGTAATAATGCTGGGAGTATTGTTTGGATTCTTTTATATATTCTCAAGTTACATGAGTGAATTCGAAATCACAATTCTTGTTAATTCATTGTTGACCGTTTCGGCTTTGGTACTTTTGTTAATGGGAAACAAATCATTCACCCGCGAAGAAATTCTAAGTAGAATCTAAAAAAATTACAAGCCTCTATTAGCACGGCCTGTTTGATTTTTCGACTCGGATTTTTCAAAGACGGTACTAACGAGTTTTCCCCTCAGTTTCCCTAAGAGAGAATCTCTTTGGCACACTAATTTGCTCATTCCGCACGCCCGATGCTCTTCGTTGACTTGTCCATTTGCGCGTTCGTATAAAGATCTTGAAATTCCAATGAAATTTTTTGAGATTTAACTTCAAAATGTTTCGGAATTGACAGTATCTAGATCAAGTCATTAGTTAAATAGGTTAACGCTATTTGCACCTTGTAGGAATTGCGGGCGATTTTATGCCCCGGGGAGAAATTAGGGGGTATCTTGAACACGTCGATATACGGAAAATTAGGGCAACTCCTAGGTCGCTTAGAAATGATCTCGGGCTACTGGATGGTTTGATGCAGTCGATATTTGACAACGGTGTCTTGCAACCAATCATTGTTCGTCCAATTGATGGGGACTTCGAAATAGTAGCTGGGAGCAGAAGACTCGAAGCTTGCCGACATCTAAAATGGAATACTATCCCGTGTCATATCATGGAGTTGACTGACAAAGAGGCATACGAATTATCTCTCGCAGAGAATGTTCAAAGAAGAACACTGGATGTGGCCGAAGAATCTTCAGCTTTTGCAAGATACGTCGATGAGTTCGGGTACGGAGGTGTTTCAGAACTTGCAAGAAGAATCGGCAAGAGTGAACAATTCGTATCGCAACGTATTCGCCTTTTAGATTTGCCGAGGGAACTAATAGAGAAACTTACCACACGCGAGGTAACTTTGTCTCAACTTAGAGAAATGGTCGGGCTCCCCGAGGAGGACAGACAGAACATTCTAAACGTAGTGATCAGTGAAAGAATGTCTTCACGACAAGTCCATTCAATTGTCAAACATATCAAGAAAAATCAAGGTGAAAATGAAACGATGCCGGGCAAAGCTTCTGGGCTTGCCGTACTGCAAAATCTCCAAATTCAAAAGAGCGAACGAGCTCTGGGAAAAAGCGCTCTAGCGCTTCAAATTTGCCTGATGAGAATTGACGAAGTAATTGATCATTTTATGGATGACGATTTGTTAATAAGAGAAACACTGATGCTGCAAAGAACAGTAATTCATCAACAAATTGACTCTACCCTCAGGCTCAAGAAGAAAATTTCGCGGCTTTCCTACAATTTCTTAATGTAAGAGAATACATTAGGACCTCTCGATGTTTTGATGATCATTAACGTCTAATCTGGCGTAACTTTCTTGGATTTGTTAGATTTCCTCGGGCGAATTACTAGTGAAAAGGATACGAAAATGGACTTTGTTGAATCAAAGCTCTTCGAAGCATCCACAAGCAATGTATCGATTTCACAAGATTCGACAAATGTGGAAAGTACTGTTAGCAAAGGGATTTTCATTAGAGTACTGCACAATAGTTTCGAAGGATTTGCCTCAACCGAGAACCTTTCGGAAATGGGAGTTCTACGTGCTCTTGAATTTGCCACGAAAATGGTAGAAGCAGGCTATGTTTTCTCCCCACAGAAACTTGAATCAAGCGTTGCGAAGGGAGCTCACGCTTGCAATGCTGTAAACAATGAAATGCCTAGCGACATAGATCATGTTGCTAAAGTTCGCGAATTGCGGAGAGAATACAATAACGTATGTGGTCATTTCTCAGAGGGGGAAAATATCAAAATGTATTTCAGCCAGGTCAATCAAAACCAGTATTACTCCAATAGCCTTGGAAAGCAGTATCATATTTCTCAGACATTGATAGGAACATATTATGACGTAACTCGCAATTCTTTGAGATTATTTGAAGGAAGGAATAGAGTTGTTAGTGGTGAGATGTCCAGTGAATCTTTTTCTGAAAACGTAGGGTCATTTCTAGCGAGAAGATTTCGCGAACTCTCTATTTCGACTTCCAGTCCGAGTGGGCAAATGTCTGTAATTACTTCACCCGAAGTGTCGGGAACCTTGGCACACGAGTTGGGTCATATTTTCGAAGCTGACTCGGGAAAAGTCGAGTACTTGCGTAACCATCTTGATCGCCAGATCTGTAGTCCTGAAATAAGCTTGATAGATGAAGGGAACAATTCGAATTTCGGGGGATACTGCCCAGTGGATGACGAGGGAGTGGATTGCAAGAAAGCCCTATTAATTGATAGCGGTTATTTGAGCGATTTTCTGACAAACCGATGTACAGCGGAGCAATTCGGATTGCCTTGCACAGGAAACGCTCGGACAGATTGCCATTTGCGAAAACCAGTGGTTCGAATGAGGCAGACTTACTTCGAAGGGGGATCGGACTGTTTGGAGGACATGATCTCAGAGTGTCAAAGCGGTATCTTAGTCGAAAAGGCCGCTGGAGGGCAAAACGGTCCAGATGGTAGATTAGTCCTTCGATGCATGTTGGGTAGAACCATCGAAAGTGGTAAGCTCGGCAAGCCTGTTCAGAACTTTAATCTGAGTGGAAATCCTCTAGAATTGCTTTCAGCGATCCAAGGATTAACAAAGAATAAAGTTCTATTTAATGATAAGTGTGGAAAGGATCAAATCATAACAATAGCTCACGGCGGCCCGTTTGTCAAATTAAGAGCAGAAGTCCAAGGTTGACAAGCCAAAGCGAAAGCCTTGCAAACTGGTCTTCTGAGTTTAGCGTAAATGAAATTGAAATCTTCAAACAGGACTCGAAAACGATTTTCCTCGAAACGGACGAAAAGAATCACCTGGACTCTCAATACTGTGAAAGAAGCGGACAGATGATTAGATGCGTCGTTTCAAAAAGGCTTGGATCTTTTTCGTACAACAAAGGTTCTGATATCAATTCCGACGAAAAAGCAATAAGATGTGCTCGATCCCTTGCAAGCTTTTCACCTGTATTGCCCCACTGGAAAGGCTTCCCAGGAAGCTCAAAAACCAGAAAAATTGAAGGAATCTGTGACGATGAATTCGCACGTGTGGATTTAGATTACGTACGTAGACTTTTAGATGAAGTCCGCCTCATGCTCTCATCATTCGCGAGGAAGTACGCCATAAAACTCGGGGTCGGAACCAATCAAATTCACCTAACGAATTCGTCAGGACTGAGTTGGGAGGAGGTCTTTACGCATGCAAGAGTTAATTATACAGTTTTCGATCCCGATACAAACGAAACGATTATTGCTGATATGATCTGTGCAACGAACAAGAGAGACTTTGAGTTTCAGCTTAAACTCAGAGAGGAAAATAATCTTATTCATGCATCTCAGAAAAGATTCCATCCCGATAATTTCACGGGAGAACTGATTATTCCGCCTTCAATTGGCACGGCCTTCATCTTGTCGCCTTTAATTCAATCTCTAACTATGAATGAACGTGATCGTCCTTATCTAAAGATTCCAGAATTTATGACTGCCGTAGATGATGGAAGTATCGATTGCCTGTCAGGTTCTTCCACGCTAGATATGGAAGGGGTACCTCACAAGAGAAATGAAATTATCAGTCATGGTGATATAGGACCGAGTTTGAAAAACTTGGAAACATGTTCCGTTGAGAACACGGATCCAACAGGAAACGCAAACAGGTCGTACTCGTTCCGACCTATAGCTTGTCCCACTAATCTCTTCATACAAGGATCACACAAGAAAAGTTCGAATCTTATTGCCGAAACGCGTCGAGGAGTGTATTTAGATCAGATTGATCTTGTGTCACAACCTATGAGTGATATGGTAACCAGCAGAAATGCGTTCTTGATAGAACACGGGAATATTAGGGGAAAAGTGCCGAAGGTTACAGTTCAAATTGACAGGTTTGATCTTTCCAAATTGTGCGAATTGGGTGGTGAAACTAGACCGATAAATCTCTCCGGTGACATTTTGCCTTCTCAGACATTGATAGCGCCAACTGTGAAATTCGATGATCTGTATATTCGAATGTGATCAGGTCTTGCCCTAATAGTCCACGGCTTGTTGAGGTTACTCAAATGTTATCTAAGAGCACTTCTCTCTAACAAGTCATGAGAATCGCACAATCTCAGATGTGTAACATAAACTGTGTTGCTGCAAACTGTGGACCACCCTGTCTAATCGAATGCATAGTATTCCCGCCAGGCTGTATTGCCTGTCTCTTAATCGCATGTCCTTTTGCGGCTCTACTGTGCTGCCTCTTTGGTTAAACAAAAATGCCAGAGACCGATAACCTTGCCGAAAAGACGATGGAAGTCTTCGAAGAAACTACAGGTAGCACACACGGATATACCAGCGTAACCGGCTACGCTGGTCTCCCAATTTTTTTTAGTTACATTCTAATACCAAATTCTGGTCATTATTTGGCATCACATCCTGAAAGCGGACCAAACACTGGTTGCAAGATTGTTACGGCGTCAGACAAAGACGTTAGGATAAGATCGTTTCCTTTAGAGCTTACAGAAAATCAAGATCATTTAGAAGAACAGGGGTTTCTGCAAAGTGAGCTAACAGATCTTCTGGAAATAATCACTTCGTTCAGTTTTCAGAAAGAGATTTCTCAAATAAAGGTCGATTCACGGTTTGATCTGGATGTTAGGTATTCCATTTCATCTAATTCCGACGGAAGACTCTCTCGAATCCCGCGATATTTCCTCAGGACAGAGATCTTCGCCGAAGACAAATTTAGCAAAAAGGGCGCAACAAGGAGTGTAAACATGGGTTGCTCCTTCGATTTCTCAATTCTCAAGTCTGGATTGCAAGCGCGCATGATCGATGCATCCGATGATGCTTCCGCTATGCTCAAAACAATCAAGCCTAATCTCGGATCCTGGCCAACGATATTCGATAATGAGCTATCTGGTTTCTTCCTTCATTATGGTTTATCGCATTACGCCGAATCATATCCTTCAAGACCTCTAGGTACAACCACTGAACAGGAAAAGCCCGCTAGTGTCGAGGTCTGTGATGAGCCGCGCTTGCCTCTTTCATATGGATACTATGATTTCGATGATGAATCAAACGATTCGGAAAATCAGGTTCTGTACAATAATGAACAATTCAAACAGGTTTTCACAGGCCAGCCCGAAATCTGGGGGACGGATATTCCATCGAACGGACATGCGAGATGTTCAAAATATTGGTTAGATACGCATTTGAGATCTTCCAATACGGTTGTGAAAGCCGGGGAAGCAACTATTGAAGAGATGCTGGTAGGTCCTGGTGTTTATGCGAAAGGATTGAGACAACTTACCATGGATGAAAGGGGCGACTTCACTCTTTACCCTGAGGCTGCATTTATTGTACGCAATGGCGCCGTTCAGCAAGGCTTGGGAGCCTTCTCTTTGCAAGGAAACATATTTGATTCACTAAGCGATGTCAAGCTCCTAAGTTGCGATTCGAAAATATTCTCTGCGTATTGTCCGTTTAACTGCAATGACATGGATTCCTGCCCCTCAAGTGTTTCATCACCAGCTTTATTGTTCCTGGAGCAGAAGGCATGAGCGCAACGACAATCAACTCGGATGATCTGATTCGAGATATTGCAAACATAAGTTGTGGTCAATATGAGCTATTTTTTTCAGAGACACGAATAAGGGAGTTTTCCTTCGATAAGGAAAATCAGATCCCATATAGGTCGAAAGAAATTGTTGCATCTGGAACTTCTATTTCTGTTTTAGAGGATGGAGCAGGAGGGTACGCCTCGATCGGAGGTAGCCAGATTCGTTGCAACGTGTCGGGGCTTGTCAGAATGGCTCTTTCCAGCGCACACATCAGCAAGAACCATACGTCATCTCAAATTCAATACAACATGAGATCGACTGACTATGAGATGTTCCCTACAAGAACGGGAAAATTTACAGATCATGAAAGCTTTTCAGAAGATCTGGAAAACACCGATCTGGAATCCGCCTCTAGCTTGATCAAAAACATTCTAAGTTTAAGAAAACAAGAGACTCCGAAAATATTCGGAAAGCTTCAAATCATAAGTGATGAGAGAAGGATTGTCAATTCGGGGGGCGGAGATTTTTCAAGATCTTCTAACCACTTCGTTATTCGGGTAAGCCAGAAGCTACCCAGTTCAGAATTTGAGAACGCTTACTCGATGGGCAGAGAACTCGACTTTGATAGAATTTCGAAAATTTTTGATACGTTTGAAAACTCCAAAAATTCAGAGGGATTTCGTAATGCGCCGAGCGGAGTTATGGACATAGTGTTGAGTCAGGCCGCTTTTTCGGCGATAATATTGGAGAGCTTTTTTAGGTATATGCGAATTATGCTAAGAGAAGCTGGAACAGTTACGGACCCTAGGGGTGAGCTAGTTTCAGATCCAGCTCTCAGTATAACCGTTGATCCGCTATTGCTTGCGGGACTTTGCTCACGAAAATGGGATGATCATGGATGCGATTGTATCCCAAAGCAAGTAGTGTCGCGAGGAATTCTAAAGGATTTCATATCAGATCATGTTACTTCTTCATATAGAGGCATCGCCTGCAGCGGGAATGGGTTCCGATCGAATTGTCTTCCAAAGACAATGATGTCAAATATTGACCTCCCTTTTCTATCAGCTGCACTTGTCAGTCCGACTAATATTATCGTTTCATCGGAGAACGTGTCTGAAAACGTGGTACAGAATGTCCAGGAAGGAGTTTTCATATCATCCGTTAGCGAGCCATTTGCGAGATTCGGGAAAACCGTGTTTCGGTGCTATGGTTCACGAAGAATAAAACAAGGCTCCCTTGAAGAAAGAGTGAATCAAACATTCTTGATTTTTCCCGACATGCTCGCACCACTTCAGAGAATAACTATGGCTACGAAATCCACATCAGGTTTTCAGGTAATTTGCCCTGAAGTCCTAATGGAAAAAGTCGAAATAAGATCGGACATCCAACCTGAACCCTGTTCAATGCCTTGCACAATTTAGCAAATGAGCTGAAGTTTGTCTAAAGCTGCATAACGAATCTATTTTCAGCCTAGTTTCATCCTGTTGAGAGGATTGCTTTTGTCAACCTCCGCTTCTTCTCGGTCGCAAGATGATGTATCAATTCGCAGTAGGTAGGATGCGGAAAAGGAAAATGCAAAAGGTCTCGAACCTTGATCTTCGACTTTATTGCAAAAGCCATGGCTGTCAAGACTTCTGATGCGTCAGGACAGACAATGTGAACTCCCAAGATGGTATCTTCAACAGGATCTAAGACAAATCTCGCTAGTCCTAGAACATTCTCTCTTATCTGAGCCTTTGCGCAAGAAGAGATGGGTATGTCAACTATTTCAAAAGGCCGTCCGCTTTGCTTAGCCGTATGAGTCGTGAGACCCACTGCAGCAAATTCTGGATAAGTTAGAATCTTTTTTGGAATCAACTCGTAATCCATGGCGGTTTCTTCCCCCATACAATTTAGCGATGCCACTATTCCTTGTTCTGAAGCTATATTGGCCGACCAGCTTTTCCCTGTGACCTCACCTGCGGCATAGATATTGTCCAAACTCGTCTGCATTTTTCGATTTGTCTGAATCAGTCCATCTTCAATTTTGACTCCAATTTTCGGCAAGTCCAAATTAGAGTAATTTGGCTTTCTGGAACTGGTGATTATCTTGTCGAAAGAGAACAACCTATGTTGATCAAACCGATCGAGTAATTCGACCTGTTTCGATTCTTTGTCCCTTGATATATCGAGAATTTGCGAATCGTTGATGAATTTGATACCTCTAGACTGCAGAAATAAAATCAGATAGTCAATTATATCTCCCTCCTCATTAGATAGAATCGAATTCTCAAGCTTGATCACTGTGACATCGATTCCTAGTTCGTTAAGAGCGAACGCCAGTTCAACTTCTGAGAAGCCACATTCGATTAACAAAACTGACCGAGGCAATTTCTCCCATTCCAACAAAACACCAAAGTTGTCCACCAAATTGTTGTTCGAAAATCGATCGTTGTTAGGAACTGACCCGGTGCATATGATAGCATGACGGAATCGGATGGTTCTCCAACCGTCATTCCCTTCGACAGAAACTTCATTCCTGGAAAAAAATTGGGCTTCTCCATAAACAATATCGATCTTTTCGTCCGCAAGACTCTTTCGAACCATTTCTGATAATGTCGGAACAAGTGTCGCACTAACAAAATGTGTGAGCTTTAGGAACTCCTCCTCTTTTTTTATAGAAGGCGTTAAATTCGGAAATGATTTGCGCATTTCGACTAACTGCCTCGAAAAGAGGCATAATTTGGTCAGGGGGTAACAACCAGTGTTCAAGCATTGTCCTCCCAAGCGGCTCTTTTCGATGAGGACAATTCGAGCGCCGTATGCGGACGCCGTCGAAGCTGCAGACGTACCAGCAGGACCTCCTCCAAGAATAGCGAGATCGTAGATCAAGGTTTCCACAAATTAAGTTGAGCAAGAAAGGATTATTAGCCGCAGCAGGTTGAATTCAGGGCGGCATTCTCTTCACTCAGTCTATTAATCAATAACAATATCTTTTCTTCGCACTCTGAAGGACGCATCAAGTGATTGATTGATTCGTCATCAGGAATCTTAACCCTAGCGAACCAAGCGTTGCTACTTTCAGGCATTATTGCTGCTACGGATTCCTTGTATCCGCTTAATTCGATGAGTTCTCCATTAATGGGAGAATACAAAAGGTCTACTTTTCTTGCTGATTGCAACAATCCAAATGGCTTTTGTATTTCTATGCGAAATGGAGGAAAATTAATTAGGATTCGAGTGTCCTCTCCGACTAGAGAGCGCCAAAAGGCAGTAAGACCCAATACAATAGTATCATCGCTGTCAAGCCTTGCCCACGTCTGCAACCTGTCGTCGTAGAGATTTTTCTCGTTGAATGGAAATCCCCCGATCATCACTTCTGACATGTGGGGTCCGTTTCTGCATTCCGTATTAAGGATTCAGCGGTTTGAAATTTTCCATTATCCACCTCAGAAAAAGTCTTCAATTATCAGAGATGTTTTAGGCAACATATATTGCGAAGAGTTTTGTTGAGGTGTCAGGCCTCCTTTGTGCTGGCGTTGCCCTCCTCGAAATGGCTGACAATGAACTATTGGTCTGGCAGACCAATGTACGCTCACGGGCAAGAGGAATCTGTCAAGTATGTTAGGTTAGAGGAAGGAGCACGCGGGAAAAAGTCTGAAATTGAAAAAGCTCTTGAGAGGGCAAAGAGAAAAAGTAGTCCTAGACTCTCATAGAAGGGTAAGTGAATTCTTCGACGAAAAGACTCCCTCATCTTTCGGAGATACCAACGAGCAGGGCAAAACAAGAAATCGAAGACTTTGTTGTTGAATTAAGAAAAAAGGTCGCCTTCCCGGCTGCTCTAAGAGCCGCTGCTTCTTTGAATCGTTGAAATCGTTCAACTCGAAAAACTCTTCGCAGGGCTGCTCAAAAGCTTCAGGAGGCATTGCTAACTTCCCATCTAGACAATGGGAAGAACTTCATTCCGAAGGATTCTGAATTTAGGCCTTTGGATTGGAATTGTTGGATAACTGACTTTGTTAAGTGCCCTGTTAGAACAAAATATTGGAAAACGATGGAAAAAATCCCGAAGGAAGAAATACTGAAAGAGAGTGGAAAGCTACTCTTTTTGGAGCTCAATGTCATAAGGCCTGGATTAATAGTGACTGTGGGCGGAAATGCGAGAAAGTACTTTAGGAAATATGTTTCGCGCTTGTTTCAAGAATGTCGTTTGTCACGTTCCGCACTACGCCCTTCGCAATTTTTCAGATGAAAGCAAGGAAAAATACATTCGGAATTTTCGCGAGGTCTGCAAAATATCGCTCGAAACACCCTAGAGCGATTGTCGACGCAATTGCGATGATAAGTGCTGCCGCGAAAGCTTCTGTTTCAAAACTTGTGCTTTTCAACGTGATGATTGCTAGGAAGGCTAGGAGAACTGCGAGAATTGCGATTGCTAGATTTACGGAATCACCGAAGACGAATTTTCTCATGTCGATTCTGCGCAGAGTGACGAATCGAATATCCTCGCCTGATAAGATCTTTGTCTATGTCAGAGCATTTCAGTCAACTATGCTGTGGCTAGCTGGCTGGAAAGTGATCCCGGCAGTAAAACTTCTTCATTATCAATCCCTTTGACATAACATGATCGGAACAAAGCGACTTCCGGCAAACTGAGCAGAGATTTCGGTGTCCCGCACATAGGAGAGTACCGCAATCTTCGCATAGAAAGAGGACAGCGGCAGAAAGGATCTGGTCTTGACTGGAACAAGTGACTATTTCATCTGCAATGAAATTATTGGTCGTCGATTGTAAAGTTCTGTGGTAGACTTTGCTTTTGTATCTGAACGCGGCAGAGTTATTGGAATATTCAGCAGCTTGATTGCAACTATCCGCACACCCTTCTCGAATGGTGCGAGGGTCTGTGTAGTGTATGATTTTCTTGTTCTGTGATCGAAAGTTTGATGGAGATGCTTGGCTATCTCGACCTTTGTGATCTTCTCCGCTTCGTAGCTGGATATTCACCGGGACAGCATCGAGTCTTGCAAGAGGCAGGCCCTTGCCTATCGTTGACCTCGGCATTTCTTTTTGTTCAAGCGAAAAGCAATCAACAAAAATTCCAGATGGCCTTATCTACGGCGCTACGCCCGATTTAACAGATATGTCGACCACTTCTCCTTTCTGTCCTTCCAACACCACAACTCCGTGACTAGCTAGACTCACTGTATTGTACCAAAATTTTCCTTGGGTGAAGCAATCGTATTCTACAAAATAGTAGGGCGTATAGACTAGCTGCAATTCAAGTAGTTCCAACTTCTCCGGGACTCTGATTCGGACCAATTTTCCAAGTCGCGCGAAAGAGGAACAGCGTAAACCGTTTTTTCGCCCACAGGTCCGGTAACAAGTTCTTTGCCGGTAACTCTCTTGAATTCGGCCCTGAATGCTCCGTCGAGTTCGTTTAGATTCCATGGGTACAATGAAATGAATTTGATTCCGTTGTCGTTATACTGCCGCTTTTTCCAAAGCATATTTTTCCTGTATTCGTTTCTCTTCTCAGCGTCCCCTACGTCGATTAATCCCCAGAATTCCACATAGACTCCATGATCGGGGAGGTAAAAGTCAGGATGGCTTATGCCCGACCTGAATGCAGACTTTGTGGTCTTGGCTTGATCTTCGTACGCGTATTTGATTCTATTTCCGTGAAAATAATCGGCAATCTGTTTCTCACCTTGACTTTTCACAATTTCACCTCGCATGGTTTTGCTCGGTACACCGTACTGTTTGTCAGAGGGAGTTGCCGCTTTATCCACAGCAAAAGCAAAAAAAGGCCGGTATATAGGCTCTCGATTTCGTTGTGATTATTAATCTCAATAGAGTAGTAATTAACGGTTCATTGCCTGCACCGCCTAAACAGTGTTCCTTATTCTGTATGAACTACCAGTGTAAGAGTTATTGAACTCGCGACAAGTCAAAAAATCTCTATTGGAATTGTCCTAATTAGTCAAGTACTCATGCGCGTTTCCAAAATCTTAATCGCGTGGTTACCCATTTATCCCCTCGATGGAGGCCAACATCCACGAATCACCTGCCTAAGACTGTGTTGGACTGGCTTAGCTCATCCCATCACTGTAAGTCCTTGTCTTTTGCAGAAATACAACGTAGAAAATGATCTTCGTGATCAGACAAGGATCTATGACATTCTCTTACTCACGCTCTTCCAAAAAAATGGTGGACCTTTACACACATCACTTCTTGAGCCTTAACATTATGAGGCGGCTACTTCCATCTGAGTAATAATCTCTGACAATCCTTTTTTTCCTGAAACCATGTCTGGTGTAAAAAGAAACAAGATACGGTTTGTCATCCTTCACATCAAGGATGTGTCCCTTCCTCGAATGAAGAGCAAGAACACGATTAAGAAGTCTCGTGCCAAGACCAGATCTTCGGAATTTTGAATCCACAAATAATGAACTGACATATATTCGTCCATCCCTTGTCGGCATAGCCATTGCGCCACCAATGATCTTTTTTTTGTAAAGAGCTTTGAAAGCAAAACAATAGTCAATTACGGGACGCCAATAGTATAGGCTGACCTTGGAGAATTGCATTTCGAAGCATTTCGCCTCGAGCTTCAAGAAGGGAACGGCATCTTCGATTTTTGCCTTTTCGATTCTTGTGTTTGAATTCTTGGACTTTTCTTTTCTATTTCGAGAGACCAATTAGCACTCGGACAGAAAACCTTGGAGGACCAAAGAAAAACTGAAGGAGGAAGATATTGTTCCCGCCCAAGAAACACTACCTTCACCCATCCTATTTCTCATCTAATTCTCTTGAAATCGTTAATATATGAAATAGTAAGACGTGCTCGCTTGCTGTGGGCTCATTGTCTAGGGCTAAGATTGAAGTTCAGCAAATATTCGTCGACAGAGAAGAGCCTCTTTCCTCTCTTTCCGAGGTATTCGATTCCATTCGAAATTTAGGAAAGGATCGTATTGTCACGGTTTATGGAGAGCCTGGAGTCGGAAAGACGACTCTGATTAACAATTTCCTAAAGGAACTTGAATCAAAACAAGAGCTCGTAATCCTGAGAACTGTTGGTAGAGTATTCGCAAGTAGCCCTTACTCAGCTCTGTCTGAAATGATCTCCTCTCTGAAGCGATCAAAACATACGATCGAACAGAGCAAACAAATCGCCACAATAATTCTGAATCTTGCTAAGCTTGTTCCGGCATTTGAACCCGCTATTTCATTAGTCTCAGATGTGGCATCCCGTGTATTTAGTCTGACCCAAGCGGACAAGGAAATAATCGGCAATTCAATGTACGTCAATAATTTGTTTGTTTCCCTTTTCGAAAAATTATCGTCGAAGAATACTGTCGTAGCTTTCTTTGATGATATCCAGTGGTTTGACGGCTCCTCTCTTGAATCGCTCTGTTTTCTTTTGGAGAAGGTTTCGCGTATACAGTGCATGATTGTTCTGAGCATCAGGAAGGGACATCACTCATCCGAAAGAGAAGAGGCTAATACAGAACTTCTTAATGCTGTTCTTTCCAGAATCGATGAGAACAATCGACTTTCCGTTAATCTAGAGCCCTTTACTCTATACTCATCTACAGAGCTCACCACTATTCTTGCAAGAGACAAATTGACTAAAGAAGAGATACGATCTTTGGCTTCGCGGACGGGCGGAAACCCTTACTTCATAAATTGCGCAATCAAGGGACTTCAAACTATTCATGAATCCGACAATTCCTTTGCTAGTGATAGGAGAGCGCTGCTTGCTCCAAAAAGCGTCTCCGACCCGATTCAGACTTTGCTCCTGCACATTAAGCGCGAAGATTTGTCGATGCGTGTTCTTCTTGACTATGCGGCAATTCTGGGAGACAGGTTCAAGTCAAAAGATCTCTCCGAACTTATGAATGAGGATCAATTGAAACTGATACACCATCTTGAGGAACTTGAAACGGTCTATGGCATCATGAAGAACAATAAGCGGGACGGAAGCTATGAATTCGATCATTCGATAACCAGAGAAGTGATTCTTGATTCTTTGAAAGACGCGGCACGAGGAATCCACGAGAAGGCCGCGAAAATGTATGAAGAAAGAGGTTCGAATCCCGAACTTGTCGCCGTTCATTATGATTCTGCAGACAGACCGAAATTGGCTCTCAAGTTCTATGTCGAAGCTGCGAAGAATGCCACGACTAATTTTTCATTCGCAGATTCGACAAACTATTGGAAGAGGGGGCTTGAGTTAGCAAATTCCCAACCAGGATTTACCGTGGCGGATCGAACTTTACTTTCTTTACAACTTGGATCAAGTCAGTTCTCCACCGGTCAGTTTGAAGAATCATACGCCATTTCTCATTCAATCGTACAAGAGATTGAGAGTGGAATTGAAATTTCCAAGCAATTAGAAGCAGACACCAGGTTGTTGCTTGGGAAGAGTTGTCGATACATCGGTACAAAGAGAGCAGCATCCGAAGGAATCCCAAATTTACTAATGGCTTGTCAAATACTTGAAGAATTGGACGAAAAAGAGCGACTGGGCGCTTCTTATTCTACTCTGTCCACAGCTCTGGATCATTTTGCGTTTCACGAAGAAGCTCTTGAGTATTTTGGAAGAGCTCAGAAAGTCTTCAATGAGGTCAACGACAGAGTAGGACTGGCGACCCTTGGACGAAAGTCAGGAATGTTCTATGACTCAAGGAGAACCATAGGCTTCCTGGATTCGGCCATTCAGACATTCAAACAGTTAGGGGCGACCATTGAAGTGGCGAGATGTCTTAACAATCAAGGAGCAGAAAGATTCTACATCGGGGACTTTGGTTCGTCAAAGAAGAGTCTGCTTGAGTCAATAAAACTGTACCGAGAAATCGATTCGTATGAAATTGATATCCCTCTCAACAACTTGGGCTTAGTTTACATCCAGCTTGACGATTTTCCAAGTGCAAGGTCATTCTTGACTGAAGCATTTGAAAGATCAAGCGAGGTTTTCAATCGAATCTGCAGCTCGATCAATATCTCTGTCCTGGATAAGAAAGAGAACAAACTCGAGGATTCAGTTCAGCGCATGCAGCAACTTGCGTCCCTCGTCGAGGAATCAGGAGAGCCATTGGTGCAAGACTATTTTGGTTTCAATATGGCATCCATCCTTCTTTCAAAAGAACTAGCAAAGACCGCACTTGAATGGCTTGAGAAGTATCAGTTGAATGTTTGGAAGGATGACAACGAGCTTGCGCTTGCAAAAAGATTGACGCTTAAGGCAAGGATCCTTAAGGAACTAGGAACGCAAAAGGCTGAAGTTGGAGAGATTGTTGAGCAAGCGCGGGAGATTTTCAAAACCATGAGACCTCAAAAATGGTTCTACCTAATCGACTATTACCCCTGCGACCTTCACGTACTGGATTGAGCAGTGTTTGTCCTCTTTACTGACTGCCTGATCAGGGCACTGTCCAGGATCATCTCTATCATTTTCTTATATCCGATACCTGATTTTGTGGCAATTTCGTTGAAGCTACTGTGTTTTCCGAGAAAAGGATAGGGGTTTATTTCGAGAAAATATGTATTCCCTTCATGGTCTACTCGCTGGTCAACCCTGCCGAAGTCCTTGCATCCTAGCAGGTTATACAGTTTCAGAGCACTCTCTTCGGCCTTTGATACAAATTGGTCGCGCAAAGGGTATCTGAATCCATAGCCATCATGCCTTACTATGTCAGAGGTCAGAAAGCGGTTTTTAAGTACAAGATCTTCGTTTAGTGTTAATCCTACGACACCAAAAGCGTTTGGTGGATAAGTCCCGATTATGGGGATGTCGACTTCCCTGCCTAGAATGAAATTCTCAACTAGAACTGGCTGTTTGTATGCTCTCAAGAGGTACTCAATTGTTCTTTGCATGTGAGTTCTGTCATAAGCCACCGAATCATCGCGAATGCCCTTACTACTTCCTTCATAACAAAGTTTTGCAATTACAGGGTATTTTCGAGGCTTACAATTTTTAATTTCGTCAAAATTGTTCACCACCCTAAACTCAGGTGTCCTGATTCCATATTGCTTGGCGAGTACTTTCGTATGCCATTTGTTTAGGGCTATGGCGAGTGTGTAGCTATCTGAACCTACGTATGGTATTCTTGCAAGCTCAAGGATTGATGGTATCTGTGCTTCTCTCCCACGTCCATAATATCCTTCAGCGATGTTGAATATTATGTCAACCGAATCTTCCACGACTCGAATATCATCTAGCAACTTCCTCCCGCTTCCAATGAGCATTATAGTATGTCCTAAATCTTCCAATGCATGCGCAATGTCATCAATGGCAGTGGAGACTTCGAATTCCACGTCCCAATCCTCTGGCTCAGGGCTCGAAAATTTGAAGTCATTCCTTGTGTCATATGTCAAACCGACCGTAAGGGAAGCCGGTACTTGTGCAAACATCTTCTCTTGAATGTGACTTACGGTGGTATGCAAAGTTAAGCTCAGATTTGAGGCCTCCTCATACTAAATTTTTTTGCTCTTGAGTAAGTCACCCTGATCTGTCCGCAAGGAGATTGAGCAATCTGTTGGAAAAGGAGATAGAATTCTCATTCATACGAGTCTGCAAGACGAAAAGTCAGCTGAATAGGAGAAAGCATAATGTTTGAATTCACGAATCTTGGTTCCTCCTACATCCAGGTAAATAATTGGTATGAGTTCTAATAGAATCGTGAATACAGAGTCGTCTGCCCTAGAATTCTTGAAATCAAGAATAGGTGACTTTGCAGTACAATGGTCAATATATGTTGCCACCAAGTTGAAAATTGCAGATCTTTTGCACGACGGTCCAAGGGGCGCGGACTTCTTAGCCGAGAATGCCAACGCTAATCCTAGAATCTTGTTTGATGTTTTGAGAACACTTGTAGCGCATGAGATACTTGAAGAGACTGAAGATGGCCTATTCTCTTTGAATGAAATCTCGTCAGCATTACAAACTGAAAAATTTGGACGAATCATTCTGTCTTGGTTCGAAGTCGACTTACCTTGTTGGAGCAAAATACTGTACACCGTCACAACGGGCGGGCCGGCATTCAACTTAATCTATGATGAAGACTACTATGATTACTGCTCGAGACACCCGACCTATGACGAAGCCAATGATTACTTCTTGTCAGAGTGGGCAGAGAAAACAGCAAACAATGTGTTGAATGCTTATGATTTCACTAGTATTTCTGGAACCATTGTGGACATTGGAGGCAATCGCGGAACTCTGCTATCCAAGATCGTTGAAAGCAATCCGAAACTCAACGGCATTTTGTTCGACAGGGCCGAAGTGATCCAAAGGGCAAAAAGCAATCAGACACTTACCAGCCTCCCGATGTCACAATATCAACTGGTTTCCGGAGATTTTTTCGTTTCAGTACCGGCAAGCGGTGACATCTACATCGCCAAATGGTTGACGCCTGACTGGGACGATGAAGAGCTCGTCAAGATATTTGGTAATTGTAGGGTTGCCATGCGCAATGATGCCAAGCTTCTTGTCATTGACATTCTGATGAATACACTGAGGAAAGATCCTACGCCAATGATTATGGACTTGACAGCGAGGATTTTTGGAAGAGGCCAAGAGCGAACTGAAGAAGAGGTTAGACAGATATTGACTGTCGCTGGCTTTGAAGTTACAAGAGTGATTCCAACTGAAGGCCCCTTCAGTATAATTGAAGCAACCCCACGAGAAAGAGTCGGCCTTAAAATCATGAAAGAGACGCCGCATCTCAGACCATGACTATCTGCATCGTTAAGATTTAGAAAAGGAAAATACCCGACATTTTAAAATTTGGGATATTTGATAATTTCGTAGAATCCGTTAAGAATTTTCTGGACTGCGAACCCTCTCGGAAGAGAAACTAGAGTGCTAGGACTTTTTCTATTGAACACTTCAACTACTCCAAGCTTCTTTTCTTCCGACTTATCCGTCGTGTTGTACCGAAATCCAAGCAAGCGGAATCTAAGCCTTAGGATTCAAATTACGCAAGATCATTGGTTTCATAAAGGCTTTTCAGAATTCATGGTTCAGATTATTGATTGCGTAAATATTTGATTCTCCAGATTAAAGATTCGCTTTTTCTACATCCTGTAACCACCTTCAATGAGTAAAGCTGTCATATTACTTCGTCACAAATATTGTTGTATCTATGAAAAAACTGTTGGTTATCGCTGGTCCCGAAGACGATGCAATAGCACGTAAGATTCATCGAAACATTTCTCTTTCAACTCTTGGACTCACGATTGATCGAATTCAACTAGGGCATGATGAAAGTCTTTCCAGCACACTTTTGCTTGATAAAGATTCGTCGGTACTTCTTCCAATTATTTCGCTTGATACTCTTGCATATAGATGGGCCACTGTGGATTTGCTGACATTTGTCTCAAACATTGACTATGAGGTATTTCCGCTAATTTACACCGACAAAGATTGGGAGACACTTCAAGAGAAAATTCCTGAAGAATTCAGATTGGCAATAAACTCCTGTCAATATATTTTGTTTCGTAATGATCGTTTTGAAGATTCGATAACCGAGCTTCTTCGGATTCTTTCTCCGCAGATGGATTCCGAAGCCGTTTATTCGGAAGCTCAATCCAGCGATAACCCGTTTAGACGTGTCAGAATGGAGCATTATGAAAGTCTCCAGCTGCTAGCTCAGAACTTTGCAGAACCAGAAAGGGCCCGTTACGACAAGATAATGGAGGTTAAACCCACTATCCTTCAGGGAGGACGCGGTTGCGGCAAATCAATGATCCTCAAGTCTATGCAAGCAAGCGTCGCGGTATATCGTCGTGCTACCGCGAAATCTTTCAAAGATTTGAAGATCGGTTATTTCGGCATCTATTGTAGAATGACTCAGGGCTCTTTTTCAACTCAAGAGGGGAATATCGAAAAGCATATTGACCAAGATGCGGCGACTCGTTTATTTTCGACAGAATTGATCTTACAATTAGCTCAATCACTAATCGAAGAAGTTCGGGTATGCTCCACGCGAAACATTCTTGAGATAACCCGAACACAAGAGACTAAGATTGCAGTTTCAGTCGCGAATATTCTGTCACCAGGGGACAGCGCGGCCGATTTTCAAACTCTAGAACAGTTAATTCAGACGTTCCTCAGAGCAATAAACGACTATCTCGGAAGCAAGATATTGGGCGATGCCCCAGTTTACGAAGGAATACATCTTTCCAAAGAACAATTAAGACAAATCTGTAAGGCGATCCTTGAAAATATTCCTGAGATTTCTGATTGTACTGTGTATTTTCTTTTGGACGAGTACGAGAATTTACTACCGTTTCAAAAAATCGTTCTCAACACTCTAATCAAATGGTCCGCGAGCAGAATTTTCACCATAAAGATTGCAGCAAAGCACACGGGCTTCAGAGTAACTAAGACAACCGAAGGCCAAGAAGTGGAAGAGCCTGCGGATTACACCTTGATTGACCTTGATTATGATGTAGGAAGAAAAGATCAACGGGCAGCGTATATGCGCTTGCTCAAGCAAGTCTGCGAGAAAGTCCTGAAGCATGAAGGCATAAGCGTGCCCATCGACAAGCTCTTAGTAAGGGGATCAATAGCGCCTGGTATTGCAGTCAAGGAAATTGAACAGGAGGTATCTGTTATGGCTCAAGAAATTCAGGGGAAAAAATGGATCGATATCCCGGAAAAACAGCGCGATGAATATCTTACCAAATTCAGAATGGCCGCAGCGTATCGAATTCTGGGTCGGCGACAAAGACAATTTTCGGGGTTTTATGAATTTGCACTTCTATCTTCAGGAATAATAAGAACTTTCTTAGAATTATGCGGAATGTCCTATTATTTTGCGAGAGCCCGTCGTGAGAGCACTCAAGATGCAAAGGATTCACCTATCTCCCAAGTTCATCAGTCTCAAGCGGTATTTGCGCTGTCATCCTATTACTTAGCAACACTCCGAAAAAATATTTCTGATTATGGATTTGACATCCAGCAACTCGTTATCGATTTTGGTGATATATTCCGCCACAGGCTGTTGTATCACCCCAGTCAGCCGGAAGCATCGCGGATATCAATAACCGATCCCCAAAATTTTACTTTGGCTAACATGAAAATAGCTGATAATGTAATCAATTGTGCGCTTATGCACAGCGTAATGTTTTCTCCAAGCAGGGGGCTACCGGGAAATCGTCCTTCAAACTCCAAAGATATACAGCCTACTGATTTTATCCTGAATAGAATATTTGCTCCCGTTCTCAGATATTCTCCTAGGGCTCGATGGAGGATTAACGTGAAAGTTTCTGATATTGAGGGGCTTCTTGATAAGAAACAAAGGGGGAAAATCAAATCTGATCTTATACAAAATCTTTCAGGAGAACGTTATAGGGAGAGATTTCAGAGATCCTTTGATGACTTGCAGACAAAGCTCCAATAGACATTTCTGGTGATAGGTTGGTTCTAACGGAACTTAGATCGGTCGAGCCATTCAGAAAGGGGCAGCCTGATAATGTATTCGTGTGTTGTGCTAATTCTGAAGAGAGGTGCCTCGGGGCTGTAAACCGCTTTTCCAACTATAATTTTTCGAATGCATTTGTCTTTTATTATGATGAAATAGAATTAGAAGCAATTTCTAACCTCAAACTTCTAGAATCTAGGTTGTCCTTGTTAGGGCCAACTAGAACGATACGTACAGCGGAAGATGATCCAAGAGATGGTATTGCAGAGCTCTACATGGCTTTGAAAAGTCTCTTGCCAGATCCTACGGGTAATATCATCACGATCGATGTTTCGGCTTTTTCTAAAAGACATATTCTTTTGTTGTTGAAGAATTTGGATAAACTAGGTTTTTGGGGGAGTCTCAGAATAGTTTACTCTGAGCCTGAGCGATACAGTTCCAATCTGTATTTGCCAATGTCAGTAGGGATTAAGAGGATCGACGTTGTGCCAGGATTTGTCAATCTTCAATCACTGGGGAAACCTCTCTTGCTCATAATTATGCTAGGCTATGAAGGAGATAGAGCAACTGCGCTTGTGCATAATATTGATCCCAATGAAACCCTTTTGGCGATACCCAGGCCTGCCTATAGGAAAGAATGGGAGGGACGAACAGAAGAAATGAACAAGAATTTGATTAAACTCATTGGCCGGGAAAACGTAATTGGACTTCATTCTTTGGACTCCGATGAAGTCGCAATATCTCTCCGAGAACTACTCGTTTCAGGCAAGATAAATATGCTGTCAGAGAAAAATTGTTGTATTGTTCCGTTAGGCACGAAACCTCAAACTGTTGGTCTGTATTATTTTTGGAGAGAGCATCAAGGACAGTTCGAGATTCAGTATGCCTCCCCCTTTCATGTGAATGAAGAATTCTTTTCAAGCGGCGTCGGGAAAACATGGCTGCTTCATCAGCCTTCAAATCCTGAATGAGCTTACAGAGCTAATGAAAAATTCAAAACAATGCTCCTGTCCTCCCTGGTCGTCATCTGACATTATTGTATTGATTGTGGATCGACAAGAGAATTGTAAGTGGCTCATGTCTTCTTTCGTGCTACGCAGAGTATCTTCGTGTTATAGAGTTTGGATACTATAATTAGGTATTTAAATTACGCACGTTATTATACTATAATAAGTCTTATAAAGATAACAAGTTGTTATAGTATATTTATCGACCTTGTCATTATCGTATGGTAACACAGAGATTGAAACTCCGCTTCATCCTTGGTTACCACGTGGGATTAAGACAGACAGAATCCTTCGAATCTTGCTAAACAACCCAGACGGAGCGCTTACTAGATACAGAATATCGATATTAGCCGAAGTTCAACATATTCAAGTGAGCTTACTCCTCAAACAGTTCGAATCAAAGGGCCTGGTCAAAGGCACAAGAGTAATTGATTACCGAGGACTAATGACCGAGTGGGCAAAACGCAAAGTCAAATTTCAATCTCAACGCTACATGCACAAAGGAATTCTGGATTTTCTAAGAAGAACTAATCTGAGGTATGCATTAACCACGTATCAAGCTGAGACACTGGTAAATCATTATCTCTTTCCAACGAAGATAGAGATGTATATTGACCGCCTCGATTTCGAAAAGTGGCATGACGCACTGGTCGCATCACAAGCGATGGTAGGCGGTGGAAATGTCGTACTCAGACTGTATGATGGGGGAGTCTTTTACAAATCCTTTGACGTGAACGGCTATCATGTCGTTTCAATTCCACAGATAATTGTGGATCTTATCAGAGAGGGCGGCGTAGCCTACCAAGCAGCTGATATGTTATTGGGAAAGCAACAGACCGCCCAAGCATCCAAAAACATAGGAGGAAAACGTCCGCATGTCTCAGATGTACAGCGATCATGAGACTGCATACTCCAGACGATATCTTAGCACTCTTCTTAGAGCGGTATCTCAACCCCCTTGTCTTATGGGAGGCTGGGCCGTCCAACTTCAATTGAATGATCAATTCAACAGTTCGAAGGGACGGGAATATCTGGGCTCAAGAGACATAGATCTTGGGTTTCATCTCGACCCAAACTGGACCGCAAAAGAGTTCCAAACTTCCGATTTCTACAGAACAATCAAAGCAATCAAGAAACTGGGATTTGAAGAGCAATCCTTCAGATTCGTAAAGCACTATCACTGGGATTCGAATCAGGAGCTTAGCATTGAAGAGGCAAGAGAACTTGATTCATACCAAATGTTTGATCTCTTTGTTGACCTCGCTGTAGACACTGCCGATCCAAGAAGAATCGATTTAGTTGGGTCAAGTGTCATTGACGAGCCCTTGCTCAAGACGGTCTTCCTTGGAAAAGAGCGAATATCAGCGAAGTTCTATGGGACTGATATAATCATGCCAACTCCCAGATTGTTGATCGAAATGAAATTGAAGTCATTTCCGGATCGAACTCAAGATGATAAGAAAACAAAAGATCTCGCTGATATTTGCGCGCTGATGTTGTATACGCAGCCAGAACCCTTGACATTAACAGCTAATCAAGACACTAGATTGCTAAAGGAGAATTTCGAAAGAGGAATGGAAACTCTTGCTGAGGAGGAATGGGACAGAGTCGGAATGATGCTAGATGAGAGTAGAGCGGATCTAATTAGACTTCTCAGATTAAACATAGTTTGAAACACATTTTTAGATGCATTCAGCTAGTTACTGGGGGCACATAAGACAAAGTCATTGAATCGAAAGATGGCAAGAATCAGATTTTATCCAATCTGTACAAAATCGAAGCATTGAGGGGCTACTTTTCATTTTCACACTCCGAAAAAAGACTTAGTTTGCAGCCTGGCGACGGTCGCGATTCTTGAGACAACGGAGACAGTCACGATTATCGCAACTCTCGGAGAAGGGCATCACTAGTGTTTCGAGATTCGTAATATTAACTAAGTCAATGGCTGTCTCCTGGCGGCGGTCTTCCCGCGAGGGATTATTGACCTAATGAGACACTGAGTCATTTCCTTTCCAATGACACAACTTGCATCATCCTGACCCTCATTCATTCTGTGAGCGACTGTAATTGCATCCGTATTGGAAAATTTGGCAACGCCAGACGTGGGATGAGTATGCATTGAGATTTGTCTATGTTTTATTGGACACACTCTCCCTAGAGGAAGAGTTGTTTCAGTCGCCGACCCAACCTTGCCTAAAATCAATTTGTTCACAGAGCCTGTTCCCGGATCTACACAAGCGTAGGCACTGATTTCCCTACCTATATTCTCGCTCGCATCATAAAGCTCCTCAAATGATTCCATGAACCCCTTCGCGCAAGGCCCGGTAATCTCCAAGCCTTTCACAGTGAATTCTACGCGGCAACTATTTTTTTCGTAACCATTCAACATGACCATTGCATAGAGAATATCTCTAATAAGCATTCGATTTTCTAAAAGCGTGATTCTTTCAACGAATTCAAAACTGAGGCGAGCCCATCTACTTCGCGTGCTGCACTATTCGTATGATGAGCGTATGAGCTACTAAAGAGAAATCTCTCCAGAGCGAAGGCACTATCCAAATCGTCCCGGACACATGTTCTCCTTTTCACCTTTTTACATTACGACGAGAGGCTACACTACTTACATGAATAAGCCTGCGAAGGTGTAAATGACGGTATCCTGATTATCATAGGTGGCATAATCGCAATTTCTCTGTCGGTTGCGATTAGATTCCGTTTTTGGTATCTCGGTTGGATAGTTTGCTAGCAGGGCAAAACTACTATGATGCCACCATCATTGGAAAATTCAATCTCGGTGTTTTTGAGTGCGATCTGAAACAATTCTTCTGATCGTGCATTTCTGAGACTCGGTATTGGAATAATAAAATTCGAGCTTCCTCGATTATTCGACCTCAATGCTGGTTATGGAAACTCAGTTAGTCCTCTAGTTTTTGTCGAGCTTCTCCTTCTCCCGATTTATCTCCCCGTGTTTATGACGGGTTTGATTTTGGAGCAGGTTGCGGAACTCGCGTTTAGGAACCCAGATGAAGGCGGTCAGGGTTTGTCGGATATTCTATCGGCAGTAATCTAGACAGCAGGGTTGCCTAATTTATTCAAGAAGCAGAAATAGATTATACTGAGCTCGGACAAGCGGATTCTCAGCTCGCTTGTCAAGGAAAAGCTTTCTGTAGTACCAGTTGAAATCTTGAAGGAAGATTTCGAGTACGCCTTTGGGAAACCGATGAGCGAAGCGCTCTCAAAGTTTTCAAAGTATGTCGAAGCAATTCACTGTTAGGCGCTTTACTATTTGCAGTTTGTGAGGTGCTAGCCATGAGCTTCGTAAGGACAGTTACAAAAGGCTAAAACTGTATCACTGCCATCAGATTCTTCATACAAGAATCAATCTGTGTGTGCGTGCTATTAATCTGAATTTGGTCTCCATAAGACCAAAAACATTGGCGGAAGCAGAAAAACCCTACTCGAATTGAACTCGAAAACCAAAGGCCTACTGATACTCAGTTTGGCGATTATTGTTATTGCCAGTGCTACAGTATTCGCGATTAACGCGGAAAATCCTTGTACGTTTAGTGTTTGTAGCGCTGCCGTTAAGAACGTTACAATCTCATCAGCTTTCCTCTATGGAGGTTTCGCGGGATTCTCCTCTAATCCAATGAAATTAGCAAGTCTCTGGATATCTTTGGATGATCCCGGTGCAGCAACGTACATTACTTCGATAACCTTGTCAGGGTGGACTAAAGCGGAAGGAGCAAATGGCAATACCAGCCAGGTTATGATTACAACTTCGACTTCAAATACGAGCATCGTAATCACGAACTGGCAGACCAATTCAAAGTCGACGAATACAATTGATTTCTCAGTTCAATCTCCTGCAAATGCTATTGCCACTTCCACCGTGAGTCATTTCATTTATTTTCCCAGAATGGATCCTCCGTTGAATATTACGACAGGTCAGATGTGGAGTTTTGTTATTGACTTAGCTAACGGCCAATCAGAATCGGGCTGGGTCTTTGTTCAGTAAGCTAAACAATATCGAAAACGACAAAGACTTATTACCAACTGTATTGACCCTAACGCGCCATGGGTCGAGTTCGGGTTATTATTTTACCTCTTATGCTCATTCTACTTATGTCGTCTGCGTTTGCAGCGACCAGTTTCGCGGTTACACAAAATTGGAATGTCTATAATGGGAATGGCGCAGTGCAATATGGTGAATGGGCTAGATTTTCTGAGGATTCCAAAGGAGTCACCACTTCTGATAATGGCTATGACGCTCAATTCAATATGATTGTCAACGGGCAGTCAATTGGTTCAGCTGGAGTGTGGTGGTTCCAGATAGAGCTGAGATTCAAGACTATAAGTCGTATATGCTCGCCCAATGTAATGTGCTGGGTTGATGGTGTTTTGGAACAGTGGTCAGGAAATCAGTTTCACCTGAACAGTGTGGTGCGTAATCAATGGCTCAGCCAGTACATTAACACCGACCATACAGAAGGAGCGAATCAGCTCTCGGTCTTTGTTTTCATACAGGTGACCCTCGTAAGTGCTACCAATCTTCAAGTGCAGGTGGTGATAAAGAACCAAGATACCGGTGATACGTATCTATCCAAAAGCTGGAATCTGGCAGCATCTGGTGAGCCAATATCTTCGATTCAACAAGCAGAGGGAATTGCTGTTTGCAATCCGTATCTTGGAGGTTCTGCATGCAATGTTAATTTTAATGGAGCAACAGGTGCTACTGAATTCGGAGATCATTACACTCCGTATCTCGATATCTGGACAACGACAAACATCGCCATGAAATGTGGCTCTGCTGGTAGCATTTCCGCAGAGACTTCTAATCTTGTCGAGACGCCAGCACAACCTACTAATTGTATCACAGAGCCCTATTCAGGTGGGTATCTAGCGAACGCCCAATTTACGCAGACCATCGGCACTGGGTGCCCTTGTGAAAATCCAACACCACCGAGTGGACCTGAAAGCAACAGCACAGACGTGCCTACATAGCAACATTTGGCTTGCTATGTGGGTAATAGACTTCTTAGCTAGTAAGAACTAGAATTGAAAATATCGTTTCAAAAATTACCGAAAAGGGAAATAGGGCACTGAAGGAACAACAAAACAATGTGAAGTAGAGCTACCATCGATTCTTCGATGACTCGCACCAATTAGCATTATCTCATTAGAAAATAGTCTCCTCAACTTGAAAGAGTTGGTACAACGACACGAATACATGGATGTCGTAGAGTCCGCATAGTTAGCTAACCGAATCCTCTCCAAAGTTAGAAAGCTCGAAAGTGGCAGATCAGCGGTGATTCTTTTTCTGGTGGTACTGAGTTACACGTCAATAGTTCAAGCGTTGGGCAGAGCTAGTACTCCGCCGACGACTCCGAATATCGCACCAATGTAAAAGCCCCCGTCCTGACTAGACTCACGATCGAAATGCCAGTACGATGATTCCGAATGTTTTCCTTGCGGCAAGTCTTGATTTCATAAGAATTGCGAAAATGAGAACCAATAATCCTGACACCAGTCCGATCGATTCCAAGCCTGCCATCTTCCATAGAATCCAGTTGAATAGTAGTTCTTTCCGTAATAGTTACCGAGTGGGATGGCCCATACGTGAATGTATTTGCATTCCAAAATTTATGACCGCTAGTGTAATGCATCCCAATCGTCGCTGTTGTCCCCTCGTCCATCGCGTTCGTTGCAATTTTATCAAGTCGTGTCAATGACGGGGGACCGCTAGCCGCATACGCGAAACCGGGAGCGATGGCCATAGTTCCAATTGGGTAAGTGGAATTTTTAACTTGAGCAAATACACCCGCGTTTGCCAAATCCTCACCACCCAATCCCGCTGCTACACTTGCTTCCAGAAGTGCACCAGGTGAGCTGACAAGTCTACCGCTCTGAGAAGTTCCACAAGCTATCCATCCGATGGCTTCAGAAAGTCGTTTGGTCGTCGAAGGAGAATGACATGTCTGAATTTTTCGAAAAGTCACTTAGCTGGTACCATATCTCGTCTGTATTTTTCCAGCCCGATGGAATGGCGAAAAAGGTGCCGCAATACGCTGAGCAACTCGTAGAAGTGATCATGTACTCATAGAAGAGACATGTCGTCTGCTTACGGCATGTGTAAGTTTTGTTTCCCGTCTTGACGCCTACAGATTCGCCGTTAATGAAAATTCCATTCTGCACAAAGGAATTTGAAGCTCCAGAGGATTCCCAAAAAAATAGACCGTGGGAAGGACCAGTGCCATTCGTGAATAATCCCGTCTCGTGCATTTCGATACCATCATAGCCAGATGGACAATACCCATTTGGACAGTCTATGTTGAATCCGTAAAACCACAGCACTGAGATGCTTAAGCAGAATGAAGGCGGCTCTAGCGGAGTTGAAGGCGCCAAACCCAGCGTCAGTTGTTGCGTTGGCGCTGCTGAAGTACAAGTTGTTTTTAGTAAATTTACTTTTGAAACCGACTTAGAGTTCCCAAAAGCTAGGTAGGTAGCTCTCCGAGAATTAGTGACGAAATGCGGGCCCTTAATCTACGAGTTCTTAGCCAGATCATTTCAATAGCTGAAGCTTCAAGCAAACTTCCCTTCCTCAATTCTTTTCAGCTTCTCCAGGAAGGCGGGATCTTTCAGCCAGGTGAGCTCTTTCAGGAACGCATAATCTTTCTGCTGCTCTCTCATTTCCGCCAGATCCTTATCGACTTGAGTCTGGTTCTTGAGCTTCGACTCAAGCTCTTGTATTTTCTTCTCCATCGAGTGCGAGACCCTTTCCTCATTGCAAATCAGGGCCTCGACCTTCAAGTACTGATCGCGAAAGTGTTCCGGTGAGGTCCAGGGTGTCTTGTCGTAACCCTCATCGTCGATGTTGTGCCCTATGAAGAAATCCGCGACGGGCCCATCGACCCCAGCTACCCTCGCGCTCGTCTTGAATGTGTCCCTGAACTCGTGCGCGTGTATACGGTAAATCCTCGTCCCAGGCACATGTTCCTGGACGCCCGAGCGAAAAGAAGATTCCCTGACGGTCTTGTTGACGTTCTTTTCCGTAACCGGAGTCCTAATGTTCGTGATGAAAATCGGATCAGAAATCAGCCTTCCATTTACGGTCCTCACCTTAATGTCGGAGAGCATGATCTGTTTTCTGACCGGTATCCAGTGTTGCAGGCATTTGAGGGCCTTAGCCGGAAGGAAGTTGAAGTAGTCGTACTGCGTCTTGGAGCGGGTCATGTCTATCCTTATGGGAGCTCTGGAAAGATCCCAGAACTCCGGGTCCGAGCCGCCGAGCTGCTTTAGGATCTGCGGCCAAGCGTAGTAGTTGAAGCACTCTACAAAAGTACTCTCGTCCAGGCCGAGCGTCGCGCATATCGCCATGATCGCCTTGTCTCTTATCGGGGTCCTCCCGTCCTCGATGATCGTCCAGTACTCCGCCGGTCTTACGAAGCTCGAAGCCCTTGCGGTGCCCGAGTTGTCTATCATCTCGCGGCTGAAGACGACCTTCTCTGAGGGGAGCTCGCAGCGGTTCTTCGCGTATAGAGCTCTAACGGCGACGACTATCGCGTCCTTGTAGCCCCTGGACCCCTTGAACGAATTCACGTAGCTCGTCAGGAGGTCGAGATGGCGGAAGCGTCTCTCCTCCTGGTCGCCGCCCTTTCTCTTCACATCCTCGATGAGCGCAGTCGCGTCGGAAAAGTAGCCGTTCTCTCGGAGCCAGCAGATGTAATTCCAGTTCCTTCTCAGGCGGTGGCCCCGCGTTTTCTTGGAGGCGGTCTTTGAGATCATTACCTGGACGTATTGGTTTTTCTCGAATTCGTCCAACCCTTCCGTCCGGTGAAAAGTCTCCCTTCTGTAATCGAGGGCTCCGGTGAATTTTCTGATCTCGAATAGGTAGCTACCGATGTAAGAGGGCTTGCGCCCTAAAGCTTCTGCCACCTCGTTTGTAGTGAGCTCCTTCCTTCCGCTGTACCCGCTTTTCAGTACGTCCATTATCTTTTCGTAGATCGTCGCGTTCTGCCAAAAACGGCCAACCTTTCCTTCGGGTCTTTCGAGCTCCTTTACAAAGTACCAGCGGTTTCGTTGCAGCGTGTTAAGTCGACCAGGAACGAGTCGTAGCTGCGGGCCTTTTTATGTGTAAGAGTCGTAGGCGGGCCCGGTGGGATTTGAACCCACGACCTACAGCTATCTCTGCATAGCGGATAGGAGGATCGACGCTTCCTTTTACACTGCCGCGCTATCCATGCTTCGCCCTATAGGTTGTTCCCCGAATAAGACTGCGCTACGAGCCCATTCGAAACTCGCTATCTCGAATCGCGATTTATTGTCATCGCTTGAAGCTTCTCATTATGTTTTCAGAAATGTACCAATCAACTTAAAGTCAAATTTTGGAAATTAGGCCCAATATTCCTGTGTAGTGTATCTTCTTGTCTATTTCGTCTCAGATTTTCAATTTCGCACTGAGCCTAATAGTAAATTCCGGATACTCAGGGGTATTCGTTCTCATGGTGTTGGAGAGCGCAACACTTCCAGTTCCCAGTGAAGTCGTTTTACCCATTGCAGGATGGCTGGTGTCCAAGAACATACTGAACTTTTGGGTTGTCGTAATTGTCGCCTCGATAGGAAGTCTAATTGGTACTCTGATCGATTACTCAATTGGTTATTATCTGGGTCGGGCAGCAATTTTGAGGTATGGTCGGATAGTCCGACTGAACGAGAATCACCTGAAAACCACTGAAAAGTGGTTTGCAAAGCATGGAGAGCTAATTGTGCTCTTAGCGAGATTTGTACCGTTGATCAGGACTCTTATTGCGTTCCCGGCTGGTATCGCGGAGATGAAGTTGTGGAAGTTTGTCTCCTTCTCGATTATTGGAATCGTTATCTGGGACGCGATCCTGATTTATCTCGGTGTACTGTTTGGACAGAATTACAATAGCATAGTCTCGACACTTTCTAACGCATTTACACTCGTTGAGATTCTTTCGGTAGTCGTAGCAATAATAGTTCTATATCTTTGGCTTAGGCGGAAGGCGCCTCAGAAAGAAAAGGCGCAGCCCTAAAGGGAGTTTCCGAACTATTCTCGATCTGCCTCACGATGTAAAATACGTAAATTGTCACAGCGAGAACTGTCGTACTGAGTTTGGTTGCAAATACGAGGTTCCACGGTGTTTTCGGGTTTGGAAATTGATTGAGTAGAACGTCAGGGTTCAGAACGCCTAAAAGCGAATTCGTCGCAATCTCTGCAGTCCAGATGGCAAAATTGTAGAAGACCTCGTACGCTGCGAGCGCGATTCCAACAAATGCGATAAGCTTGATGAAAGACATTTGAGATTTTGTAAATTTCGCCATGTACGGCTTTGCGAGCTCAAATCCCGAGAAGGTGAGCGCGAGCGCTGCTATCATCAAATACGATACTGGTTTCGCGTAAATTGGAGAAAGCGAAGGCGGGGGAAATTCAAAGTCCACGAGGACTGCGCCCACTACGTTGATGTGTCCTGTCAGTTCAGCTACTATTCCATAGGATGAAATCACTAGAATCAGAGACGAACATATGAGGACGACGATCTTGTGGATCGTGGCAAATCGGACGACGTCGAGCTCTTCCTCTTCGGTTTTGCCCCGTTCCCACTCGACGCTCGGTTGTTGCACTCCTAAGACACAGAAATCGAATCCCTTGGTGGTTAAAAAAATGTTCTGTAAAATCGAGTAGCGATCACTGTGAATTGACAAAAGCATCGAGAGAATTTTTCCTCTCGGAATATTCTTTGTGCATTTTCTCAACCGACTTTCGATTTATTTTTCCTTTGTGTGGCACGAATCCGCCGCTGAATTTTGAAGGAATATGCATCAGCTCGTGGATGACAACCCTCTCTTTTTCAATTTGATCGAGTCGGTCGAACTCTTCTGAAATCACCTCGATGATATAGTGCGGCTTCAATCCCAGCGCGTCAAACCAAATTCTCCCCATCCCGTGGATTCTAGCCTGGACTCGCCTCGACCTGCTCCCGGTGCTCCTGTAAAAATGCAGTCTGTTTATGTCAATGTAATCCAAAGTAAGCGCCCTTACGACGAGGGCCGCCAGCTGTTCGACGTCAGGGGCTTTTTCGTAGGAAATCAATTATTCTCGCGGACAGATTTCCAGAGGACCTTCGAAGATGAGATCTAGTAGGTTGCGATGATATCTTTAAAGTCGGCTAACCTGACTTCGAGACCAAACCGATCTTCCATCTTCTTCATTTCCCGGTAGGTCTTCAGCATCAGAGGCAGGTGTCTCACCATGTTGAACTTTCCAGCGAATTTCAATTTGATAATATCGTAAACATAATTGAAATACTCGAACTTTTCCAGAACTGCTTTTCGGTACGACGGAAGATCGGTCAAATTCTTGCAAAGCAGGTCCGCGCATTGGAGACTAGGAATAATTCCTTCGCCCAAGAGCGGAAACACTGTCCCGATTGATTCTCCGCAACCTACCACGTTTCCGATATAGAACGGTTCACAGTACTTTGGTGGCGAGATTCTGATCGGTCTGCCTATTTTCTTGATGAGTTTTCCCGGATTCTCCGAATTGAATTTGTCCAAGAATTCATTGTGGTGTTTGTTAAAATCTCCTGCGCCGACGTATGCTAGTCCGTCTTCAAGCGGGAAATACCAAAAGTACCCGCTAAGTCCTTCGAACGGTTTGATAAAGAAATCCTGGTACGGAGCATTCCCCTTTCCATAGTCAATTCTGTATTCAACGCACGGCACCCACAGATCTTCCTTGACCTTGGGCAAGAATGCACGGTGGATGCTGGTACAGTCGATTATCATATCGTAATTCTCGTCCTTGAGCAGGGTGGGCGTAGCCTTCACGCCGAATTTGGCGTTCTTTCCCTTTGTTAGATCCACTTCGAGCTGGTGCTTGTCGTAAGTAACCAAACCGATAAGCGGAATCCGTCTGAACTCCGGCTTTCCTGTATCGACGGCCATTTCCTTACCGTTAAACAGAACGTATTTTTCAAAATCGATTCCAAGGGGCTTCATCATTTTGTTCAATTCGTTCTTGGAGGTTCCCCATGCGCAGACCGCCTGGAATTCCCCTTCCTTCTGCATTTCATATCCGGTCACATCGTGCTCCTTGCTGAGACGATTGAGAAGGTAACTTCCTGCAACTCCGAGACCGACGACCGCTATGCGCAAATTTGATTTCACTCTTGGGTAGAAAAGAAAACTAACGGAGTGTGTCTCTCGGTTGACGTATTTCTGCTTTTTAGATGGCACCGCCCAAAGTTAAAATATGCTCCCGGCATGCGTTTCGATTTCGAGGAGTCACTTGTCTGAAACAGAATTCGGTCTTGCTGCCGTGTACCGAATAATCAAGAAATCAGGGGCCGAACGCGTCAGCGATGAAGCGGCAGAGGAACTGCGCCGTGTTGTTCAGAACCTTGCAAATCAGATCGCTAAAAGTGCAATTGAATTGTCACTTCATGCTGGCAGGCATACGGTGAAAGCTTCAGATATAAGGCTCGCCGCGAAGAATATTCTTGGCGGGCAATAATTTCAGATAGTGAAGATGAGCGCTCCGGTGGTGTAGCCCGGCCTTGATTTCGCTGAAAAGTCGGAATCTAACGGAAAAGCATAGTGGCCTCTCGTCCTAGAAATATGGGAGATATTTCCCTTCGAAAAAGGTAAACTCCAGAGTCACTGACCCGGGTTCAAATCCCGGCCGGAGCACTTTTTTCATCGTTCAAAGATTACAATTTTCAATAAAGCCAAAGAGTGCAACCAAGTTGTTGTCAGGACGAATTTAATTTATTGTGCCTTGTGCCTTTATTCTTGATGGAGGCGATTAAGCGAAGTTGTTCTGTCCTTACTGTGGCAGAGCAACTGAGGAGGGAGCCAACTTTTGTGGGAATTGTGGCAGATCGC
>JAPCJU010000010.1 GCA_027886795.1 Nitrososphaerota archaeon
AAGCTCAGGGGTGGAATGTCTAGAATTCATCCCGTGTGGTTACGACATTGCGCAGGTAGAAATTATTGGAAAGGAAATTGTTCCAAAGTTCATCAAATAGGAATCACCTTCGGCGGTAGAGGAGCTCGGAATTTGCAAGCACGCCTATGAAAAGAATTCTCGAGAACTATTTCTTATGACGATGGCTGTCTGTTACATATGTCATATGCAATCATGGCGTACAGTTTTGCGCCATTGACAAGATCCTCGATTGTCATTGAATCTGGAGGTCCCACATTGTACGGTGCCCTCGGAGGTCCAAACGTGATCGCCGGGATTCCATGGCCGTTGAAAATATTGACATCGCGCCACATGCTTGTCACTGGAGCCGGAATTTCCTTTGGTTTTGAGTTGAAAAGCCGCAAGTGTGCGTCCTGCGCAGCCTTTACCAAAGGCTCGACGCCCTTTCCTTCGTGGCCGGCTCTGAACATGTATGGTTCAATGTCGACTGGGAAGCCAACATCGGAGAACAGACTCGTAAGATCGCGTTTTACTTCCATCGGATTTTTCCCGGGCGGGAGCCACACGTTGATGTAGATGCTGCAGATTCCGGGAGTCTGAGTCGCCCTTACGGGAAACCCTCCACGAATTGCTCCGATATTAACAGTTGGAATTATCGTCCCCCCACCGAATTTGTACTTGTTTTTCTCTTGATATTCGTTGGCCCACTTTTCCACTAGTTCGACTACCTTAGTCATTTTCACAACCGCGTTTGGATTCTCGGCGAGACTTTTGTATGGCCGTTCAAGGTACGGGGAATAGATTCCTCCCTTCCCAAACGTGGTTATCTTGAACAGGACGTCTCCGCACTCTGCCCAAGTAATCGAGTATTGAGTTGTTTCGGCGACAAGCGCATAGTCGCCGATTGCTCCATTGTTTAGGGCAAATTGGGTGCCTATTCCGTTTCCCACAAAGCGCGGTCCCTGAAATTCGTCGATATACGCACCGTCGATCTCGCCCATAGCGGCGATGAGAATTAGATCCCCTTTGAGTTTCACTTCGCTTCTTTGGATTGCACTGGCGGCTGCAAGAAAGCAAGCCACGGGACCTTTGTCATTGGCGATCCCGTTTCCCATCAGTACATTGCCATCCCTCCACGCCGTAGTGTATATGGGCTTCATCTCGCCCACTACCCAAATATCCTCCGGGAGGCCCTGAGAAGTATCAAGATGTCCGTTGAACACAAGACTCGATCCGCCACCGGAGCCTCGGAGCTTTCCGACGACGTTGTATCTATCTTTGACAACTTCCTGCTTGGCTGGCTGAAAGTTATTTTCTTTCATCCACTTGTAAACGTAATCAGCAGCGGCACCTTCTTCGCCGTGCGGGCTGTAGGTGTTTCCCATGTCCAGAGCGAGCTTTATGACTTCATTCTCATCAATGGCCGAGAGAATTTTCTCTAGTTTGTCGTCCTTGTTCAATTTCCAAAACTCCTCGAGCAGTTTTCAGATATTTAAGGCCTGGGAACGTAACAAACGACCTGAATAGGATTTCTATTTCAGATGCGGTCCATAAGAGCCTCTCGCCCTAATTAACTAGAAATTCTTTACGGATAGCTGTATCGCAGGAGTTCTGCTAAACTTGGGTCTTCTTTCTGCGCATCATGGCCGCCTGCATAACCGCCTCGACTATTGGCATGTATCCAGTGCACCTGCATAGAACGCCCGAGAGCGCATCCTTGATTTGATCTACGCTAGGATTCGGATTCCTTTCAAGCAGAGCTTTAGCGTTAAGGATCATTGCTGGTGTACAGTAACCGCACTGCTGGGCGAAGTTTGTTGCAAAAGCCTGCTGGATCGCGTCAAGATTCATAAGCTCCTTTCCTTTCAGCCCTTCTAGAGTTTCAATTTTCGAACCTTCGACTTTCCATGTCGGCATCAGGCAGGAGTAGACTGGTCTTCCATCCAGCAGCACCGAACACACCCCGCAACCACCGAAATCACATCCTTGCTTTACCGACATCGTACCGAGACTATCACGCAGGGTATCAAAAAGCGTGTCAGCGGCCATGCATTCGATATTTCTCGATTCACCGTTTAGTATGAATCTGACTTTGATCCTTGTTTCGTTTAACAAAATCCTATCTCTCCGTCGCACGTTCAACCGCAGTCGTGATTGCCTCTCTCAACAAGATTGGAAGAACTCGTTTTTTGTAAGCAGTAGAGGCGTGTACCGAGGGTATGATGTCGTGGACAAGGTCTGCACTTTTTTCGCACATTCTTGTTATTGTCTCGATGGACGGCTCCTTGTGTCGCAATTCTTCTTCCACTTGGTTCAAACGTTGTGGAGTTTTGGTCATCGCTCCTATGACAAGGCGGATATCATCTATTTCCCGTGAAGTGCGATCGAGTTTTATTCTGGCAGCCGTCATTGCGACTGCGTACCCGGACATTCTCCTGCAGAGTTTGACAAAAGATGATGCTGAATTGGGGGATGACGAAAACTGACACTCAATCAGGAGACTTTTCCCATACAGCGCTGGGTTCTGAAAAAAGGAATCGATTGTGATAAGATGTTCGCCTTCTTTCTTTGAAAAGAATTTCAGAGTCGTACCGAGTGCAAACAGCACTATCGGGAGGTCGTAGAACGAAACAGCACTGCATATCGATCCACCGATCGTTGCTACATTTCTAATTTGTGGAGGACTTTTATTGAGAGCTTCTTTCAATCCCGCATACTCTGGACGCCCGTTTATCAGAGAGGAAGAAGTTATTTCTTGGAATGTAGTTCCTGCTCCCACTAGAATCTTCTTTTCTTCTGATGTTTGTGATTCAGCTTCCTTTATGTAAGAAATGCCTAACTTTGAAATGTCAACGAGTTTTTTGATGTTTTCAAGCCTGCCTTTTCTTGCAAGCGAATACAGACTAGTGTTTCCAGCGACAATTTTTGAATCGGATGAGTCCAGCGTCTCAACCGCGTCTTGAAAGCTGCTCGGACGCAGTACTTCTGAAGGATCGAAGACCATGTTTAATTCCAGATCTCTCAATTTTCCCGAAGCTTTTGCAGAGCTTCCAAAACTCTTTCCGAAGTAATGGGCAAGTCGTTCACCCAGATGCCTAATGCATCGTGAATCGCGTTTCTGATCGCGGGTGCCGTGGGAAACATTGAGGGCTCACCAGCACTCTTTGCTCCGAAAGGTCCGTTTTGGAGGGGGTTCTCGACTAAAATTGGAATTACCAGCGGAACATCGAAGATGGACGGTATCTCATAGTCCGCAAGGTTTGCGTTGATGATTTTGCCATCCTTGAAGACTAGTTCTTCACTTGTGGCAGCCCCCATCGCCATACAGACACTGCCGACAATTTGCCCCTTCGCGAGGTCAGGGTTTATCGCAACTCCGACATCCGCCGCAGCAACTATTTTTTCCACCCTGACTTGTCCTGTCTCCACATTAACGGAAACTTCGGCAATTTGGGCCGTGCTCATGTAAAAAGGTGAAATTCGCCCTCCAATGGTCATCCCGGTTTCGGGATCTAGTTTGCCTTGCCTAAAGTAGAAAGTCCCGTAGCCGACGAATTCGACTCCTTCTGTGAACGAAGCGACGGTCCTGTAGCCCACAATGGGGGCGCGCAGGAATAATTCAGAAATCTTGAGAGATCTGCGAAAATCAGTTTTTGAAAAGACTCGTCCCTCTCTTACATCGAGGTCGTGAGATGGGACGCCAAGTTTTTTGGATGCCCGTTCTGCCATGAGCTTCTTTGCATTGGAGCTGGCCTCTAGGACTGCGTTGCCCAAGTTGACGAGCTGTCTGCTCGCGGAAGCTCCGCCCGATAGTCCCGACATCGAAGAATCTGAGCCAAATACTAGGGGCATTAATAGTATATCCGTGGATGGGATTCCAAATTCACTCGCAACTATCTGCGTGATTCCAGTGTAGATTCCTTGCCCATTTTCTACCACGTCCACCCAGACCTCGACCTTCCCGCTTTCTTTTACTCGTACCATTGCCTGATGCGGAGAACCACCGGGAGCCCACTTTGCAGAAAGAGCAACGCCTCTCCCTCTGACCCACTTATTTTCTTGGGTGGAGTCTTGCGGGATGGAAGATTTTCCTTGGCCATTTAGTTTCATTGCGCTTGTGACTTGCTCGAGGACCTTGTCGTGGCTTATGCTCTCCATCAGTTCGCCGATGGCATTCTCCGAGCCTTCTTTGAGCACGTTCTTCAGTCTAAATTCAACAGGATCCATTCCCAATTCATTTGCTATTCTTTCCATCTGGCACTCGATTGCCCAGGCGATCTGGAAACCAATTGGTCCCCTCATCGGCGTTCCAGGTTGTTCGTTGGTGTAAACTCTGTAGCAATCCATATGAAAATTGGGGATATCATAAACGCTCACCGCTCCCAAAACCGCATTGATGACAACGTTATTTCCAAGAGAGCTGTAGGCTCCGCCGTTGAATATTGCTCTAATTTGTCTCGCAACTATTTTCCCGCCCTTATTGATGCCATCTTTCACTGTTATAACAGACGGGTGTCGTTGTCCCGTTGCGGTAAGCGTTTCCTCTCTCGATAATTCGAGCTTCACGGGGCGGTCAGCTTTTAGAGCAAGCTTCGCGCATATCGCGGCGACATGACATTCTTCCTTGCTGCCAAACCACCCACCCAAGAATGGCACTTTAGCGCGAATCTTATCTGCGTCCATGCCCAAATATCTTGAGAGTTCGTACTGCGTTTTGTGAGGACCAGAGCTTGTGGCCCAAACTGAGACTCCGCCATCCGGGTCAGGCTGCGCAACAAAAGTGACCGGCTCCAGTTGGAAGTGAGAGACCATTCCCGTCGTGTACTTTTCTTCGATGACACGATCACATTCTTTGAAGGATGCACTAGCGTCTCCCTTCCTGATTTTGATGTGTCTTCCAACGTTTGGATCTTCGTACCATGTCTCGGAGGGATGAACGATCTTAGTCGGGGTCTTTCCCGGCGTCATTGCAATTTCGGGATCGGTTACCCATGGGAGCGGTTCGTACTCAACGAAGATCATTTCCAGAGCTAATTCCGAAGTTCGGCGCTGGTCAGCTGCGACGGCAACAACTGCTTGATTTGCATAAAGAGCTTCACTAAATGCGACAGCAGGAGTATCTTCGTTCTGTTGAACGGGGAAATCTTTTCCGGTGACTATGGCTCTTACTCCAGGGATTTGCTCTGCCTTTGAAGTGTCAATGCTAAGGATTCGGGCGTGGGGGTAGGGGCACCTCTTGATCTTCGCGTGAAGCATATCGGGTAATCTGACATCCTTCGTGTAGAGAGCTTTGCCAGTCACCTTTAGAATTGAATCGACCTTCTGGAGAGGGACTCCAACGAGCGTTTTCTCTTTGAAAAGTAGATTCTGCTCTTGCGAGGTGCTACTCAATTCAAATCAAGGCGAGCCCAATTTAGTAAATAAGTGCTTGCAAGTCCTTGCGAGACTTTTCAAAAGAAAGCTGATGCTAAAGGATAATTTTGAGTAATTTTTCGAGATGGTTAATCTTTTTCGCGAGCTTGGTAATATTCTACCCGCGCTTTTCATTAGGCAGTATTCTTTCTTACAAGTTCGGAGTATTCGAGCATCATAAGAAATCGGTAATTTCCAAGTTCTTATATTCCATTGGGTTTCGCAAGCTACAGAGGAAAAAAGACGATGCCACGAGGCCTTATTCAAGTCACGCCAAAAATGCTCAGCAGACCTGGCCCTCCCGGTATTCCTGCGAGCTACTCGCACGGATTGGCGTGGAGAGATCTGCTTTTCATATCGGGACAGGTAGCTTATGGTCCGGATGGTAAGGTTATCCGCGGCGGGGTTGCAGAACAAACGCGTCAAGCGCTTGAAAACATGAAAAAGATCTGCGAAGAAGGAGGAACGTCAATAAGAAACGTTGTCAAGGTGACGGTCTACATGACCGATATCGGTGACTTTGCGGAGATGAACCGGGTGTACAAAGGGTATTTCGATATTCCTCCTACTCGCACGACCGTCGAAGTTTCAAGCTTGGTCAAGACTGGCGGAGCTAAGGGCCTCGTCGTTGAGATCGAAGGGATTGCTGTGATTCCGAGATCCAGTAGAAAACGGTCATCGGATTAGAAATTTAGAGCATCTAATATGATAGAATCCGCTCGGCTTTTTCAAGTTCTGATGGCGTTAAATCAAGTCTAGTCCAGTGCTCGTGAAGAACAGACCACTCTCGACCCTTCTTGCGAAGCACCATCGTAGCAACCATTTTCATAACCGGATGGCTAGGGTTTTCCTTATCAAAACAAATGACTGTGAATGTTGACATCGCGGCTGTGGTATCTAACGCTTCAATGTTCAGGTCCTGAATCTTAAAGCGGAACCGCGGAGCAATTTCGTAAAACCACTCGTGTTCCCTAGATATCGCTTGTTTTCCTTGAAGCCTCTCAAGTGGAGGAAATGCGCTGTACATGGTAAACCCGTCACGGAATAGATGAATCTTTTTGTACCTTTCGTAGTTCCGATCGCTGGCAGACTGAAAGATCTTGTGAATAAGAAGAGATATCGCAGTATATTCGGGATCGTTTTCGAATTTGTTCTCATTACTGTCATCTTCAATTTCTCGGCCAAATTTGTTAGGCGATCTCGCTCTGTTTTCTGCCTCTTGGACATCATCGATGCGAGGAAACCAGCTCCTCAACCTGCCCACGATGTTTGCAAGATCTCGTACTGTGAGACCATCTTTTATTGTTTGTAATGCAAGGTCCATTCTCGATGTTTCGTCGCTGACGGTCAGAAGGATTCGTGAATGATGCTCCGAAATTTTGAAAAGCGCATCACGAAGTTCCGGATTTGTGGACAGCCTCTCTGAACTGAATAGATTGAGCATCGCTGCATAATTAGATACGTGCTGCCTCGAAATTCCGATCGTCCTTCCAATTTCTGCAAAGGAGAGACTAAATTCATTCTTGATGCGGTCAAAGATTAACCCTTTTTCATAATCGCTTAGGTCTTTGCGATCAAGATTCTCGACAAGAGATTCAATAGCCATTCTTTCATCTGAAGCCGACACTACCTCCGCCCTAATTGTTTTCCAGTCTAGTTTATTCGCTGCCATGAACCTGCGGTGGCCAAAAACAAGCTGGTACTTGTCCTTGTTTCTGGTACTCTGCCGAACCCTGATCGGTGATAGTTGGCCATTCGTTTGAAGAGAGGTTACTAACTTATCCAAACCAATGAAATCAAAACGTGGATTAAATGGGTTGGTTTCGATCTTATCCAGAGGGAGATCTATTAACAATTTGACTTGCGAAAGTTGGAGAAGGTAAAAACATTTTTGCCTTCATTTCTAGAAGATTCCACCGGTTGCATGCTTTTGAAAACGTCAATCGAGTGATATGTCTGCCCGGGCATACAACCTGCGTGTTCGTAAATCGCTTTTCTCTCTCAATGTAGGGAAGCTTTTTTTCCCTGAAACCATGTGGTCAATTCGGTTACATTTCTTGGATCTGAGGCAATATGTCGAATCAATAAAACCAACCGGTGAGTTCGAGCTTGTCAATGGCGCTGATTGGAATCTGGAAATTGGCGCAATCACCGATATGAATGCGCGCAGAAGAGGGCCCTGTCTTTTGTTTGACGATATCAAAGGCTACCCTAGGGGTTACAGAGTCTTAACTTGCATGCTGGGGGGTCCGAGAAGGCTTTCATTTGCGCTGGGATTAGGGAGACTCGAAAATCATAACCAGATCGTTTCGGCTCTGGAAGGAAAGCCAACGGAATGGGAATTGAAGGCAGCTAGTTTCCCACCGCGTTTTGTTTCTACCTCAGAACTGATGGAGAACAAGTTTACATCTGAAGAGAACAATATAGATTTCCTCAAATTTCCAACGCCCTTATGGCACGACGGTGACGGTGGGCGATATATTGGGACGGGAGGTACCGTGATAACTAGAGATCCGGAAGACGGGAAAATCAATTTGGGTACGTATCGGGTCATGATTCAGGGCAAGGACGTAGTTGGAGTTCACATCGAAAAATTTCACCACGGGAGTATCCACATGAGAAAGTACCACAAGGAGGGCAAGCCTTGTCCAGTAGTCTTGAGTTTTGGGCATGACCCGATCATCTTTATCGCATCCAGCCTACCAATGCCCTATGAAATACCGGAGCTGGGCTACGCTGGTGCAATCCGTGGAGCGCCTATCGACGTGATCGAGGGGCCTGTCACCGGTTTGCCAATTCCGGCATCGAGCGAGATCGCCGTCGAGGGATATATTCATCCAGACGATCTGATGGAAGAAGGGCCATTTGGCGAGTTTACAGGTTACTTTGGAGGGGAGAGAGCTTTGCGTACGGTTGTTAGGCCCAAAGCTGTTTACCACAGAAATGATCCAATAATCTTGGGCTCGCTCACATCAAAGCCTCCTCACGATTATTCTTATTTCAGAACAATCGTGCAATCCGCCTCTGTGAAGGATAGACTACGGAGAGCCGGAGTTCCCGGAGTTACAGGAGTGTGGTATCACGAAAGCGGCTGTCTTTACTTCTGGGCAGTCGTGGCGATCAAGCAGCAGTATGCTGGCCACGCACGACAGGCCGGCCATGTTGCCGCCCTTTGCGGAGAAGTGGGTGGATGGGGAAGATACATCATAGTTGTTGACGATGATATAGACCCGACAAATTTGGAAGACGTCATTTGGGCGCTTTCCACTCGCAGCGATCCCGCGACATCAACCGATTTCATCCAGAAGACTTCCACTGGTTCTCTTGACCCCCTTGTGAGAAAACCAGCGGAAGTGTTCTACACTTCTAGGGCGGTAATTGTAGCTTGCAAGCCGTATGAATGGATGGACAAATTCCCGAAGGTCGTTCAAGTGAGTAACGAATTGAAAGCTCAGGTCAAGGCAAAATGGCCAAAGTTATTCCAGACTGAGAGCTCTATCGCAAGAGGAGATTAGAGAATTTGACTTGTTAACACAACAAAAGCAAACAGTTGCGGTGGGACTATCGATTGAAAGGATCGATGGAATTCCAAAGGTAACTGGAAGGGCATTATACACAAGAGACATCAAGCTACCCCATATGCTTTATGCAAAAATCAAGCGTAGTAACCATCCTTTTGCTAGAATAATAAATGTAAATTGCTCGAAAGCACAAGAATTGAATGGGGTAAAGACCTTCGTTGTTGGAAAGGATTTTGCTCCAATGAGTAATGAGGATACCCCGCCTCTTGCTAGAGATAGAGTTCAATATTTAGGGCAAGCTGTTGTTGCAGTAGCTGCCGATAATCTACAGATTGCAGAGCGAGCAGCGGAACTTGTTGAAATTGAGTATGAACCATTACCTGCACTGCTTGAGCCAATGTTATCAATGTCGGCGGGCTCTCCGATTTTATCTCCAGGATTGAACAACTTTCGTAACGTGGGGAATTACCTCCATATCATAAAGGGTAATGTAAACGATGGGTTTAGCAAGGCGGATCTTATCATAGAGAATGAATTTTCTACGGTTGCTGAAAGTCAATTCCAGATGGAGCCACTATCTTTCCTAGCTCGCCCTGACACGGATGGAGGTGTAACTCTGTGGGCAACGAGTTCCGGGACCAGCAAAGTAAAGTACGAGGTCAGTTCATACCTTCGACTTGATCCACGCAAAGTTAGAGTACTAATAACTTTTCTAGGAGGATGGTTTGGAAGTAAGGAAGAAAATCATCTATCCGCTGTCTGCGCGGCTCTTGCGTTGAAATCCAAAAGGCCCGTAAAGCTTGAATTGACAAGAGCGGAGACGATGACGGCAAGCGGAGTTAGGCATCCTTCAATAATCTCGATAAAAGATGGCATCAGTCGAGGTGGAGTGATAATAGCGCGAGCAATCAGAGCTACCTACGACGGGGGCGCATATGGATCTTTAGGTAATCTGATGGTCAAGAATGCAGTGATGACCGCTTCCAATGTTTACTCCATTCCGAATTTTGAAGTTGAAGTCTACCGCGTATATACGACCCGGGTCCCAGGTTCTGCGAAAAGAGCTCCCCTAGGTTTTCAGATGGCCTTCGCAATCGAGTCTCAGATGGACTCTGTTGCTCGACGCCTCAATTTGGATCCAGTGGACTTTAGGTTGCGACACGTACTCCGCAATGGAGAACTAAACTCTATGGGTGAAGAGACAATTGGTATGAGTTACGAAGTTGCCCTCTCGAAGGTCGCGAAGGAAATCGGTTGGAAAGCGTCCGAACCTCCACTAGAATATCCTTGGAAGAAGGGAAAGGGGATTGCTCTAGCAGCAAAATGGGGCTATTCGGCACCAAATCAAGCTAGCGTGCGGGTTAACGCGGACGGCTCCATTGACGTCTTTGCCCCAATCATTGAGAATGGCCAAGGCACGTATACAGGAATCCTCCAGCTTGTGGCTGAAGAATTTCGTATACCTGTCGAGATGGTCAACATCGCCTCCCTCATCGAAGGATCTAGCTCGGAATGGGGTATTGGAACTGGCGCTCGCGCAAGCCAGCAAATGGCTAATCTTGGTCCAGCTGTGATTGCGGCGTGCAAAGAAGCTAAGAGAAGCATCGCGCACGTGGCTGCATCCGCACTTGGAGTGGATGAGACGGATATTGCTGTGGAGGATGGAAAGATCTATTCGTTATCTAAACCCTCAAGACAGATGAAAATCAAAGATGTCTTCATTCAAGGTTCTATTCTGCTGGGCTCGCCAATATATGTCCCGCCCCACGGACACGGTGAATTTAGGGGTTCATCCACATATCTAAAGAAAATTGGACATTTCGATCCCAAGAATGGCCAACTCGAAGATGGCCGCGCTTCGCCTTACTACATTACAGTTGCACAGGCTATAGAACTTGCAGTAAATATCGAAACTGGAAACGTTAAGGTGATGAAAGTGGCTGCGGCGATGGATGTAGGAAAGGCTATCAACCCTGAGCTTGTTAGGGGTCAGATCGAAGGCTCTGTCATGATGGGATTAAATGCAGCGCTATCGGAGGAATTAATATTTTCTGAAGGAAGTATAGTCAATGCCAACCTTGCAGACTACAAGCTACTCACTTCTTTGGATACCCCAGAGATCTTACCTTTCATCCTTGAGACACCCTATGAACAGGGTCCGTGGGGCGCGAGAGGGGCCGGAGAAGCATCCATTCTCCCAACCGCTGCTGCCGTAAGAAATGCAGTATACGATGCTACGGGCAAATGGATCAACAGTCTTCCCATAACCCCTGAAAAGATAGTTGAATCATAGTCGTCCTAATACAGAGTTAGAGTCAGAATAGCGATGGGAGAAAAATTCTTTGTTCAATCCTATTGAGCTTAGGAAACCATCAACACTTCTTGAGGCTGTATCAGACCTCGCAACTTATGGTTTCGACGCAAGAATAATTGCTGGCAACACAGCTTTGTACGAACTAGCTGCGCAGGGGGGTTTGGATGATGTGCACATTCTTATTGACTCAAGTCGGCTGGGCCTCGACTACATCAGGTCGGGAACGGATGGCCGCCTTCACGTAGGAGCGACCACGACTTTTTCTCAATTAGCGAAAAATAAACATTGTCTGCAAGGGCGTAACGCCGCTCTTGGTGAGGCAGCTTCTCGAATTAGTCCGCCTCAGATTCGAAACATGGGAACTATTGGAGGGTCAATTTCTATCGGACTCCCCTTTCTTGACATGCCTGTAACACTTCTCGCTCTTGATGCTGAAATAAACGTAATGAGTAAAGATGGACGGAAGACCATAAAGATTGATGATTTCTTTGTTGATTATTTTACCACAGCCCTAAATCCAGAAGATCTGATTACTGAGATTGTCTTTCCTGAAGAAGATGGAAGTAGTGAAAAGAAAGAAGAAGAAAGAGGAGGAAACAGCCAGAGAAGTGTCGGTTTCTCAGCGTTTATCAAGATTGGTAGGACGACAGTTGATTTTGCAGTAATTAATTGTGCTGTCTGTCTTGAAATTGAAAGACATGAATCAAAAAGTAAATCACCCCTTGTTGAGAAAGCAAGGGTAGCTTTGGGATGTGTCGGCAATAAGCCGATTAGAAGAAGAGACATAGAAGCGCTGCTTGAAAATAGCGAATTGAATAGAGCAACTATAGAATCTGCAGCTTTGCTTCCAGTTGATTTTGAGCCTAGTCCTTCAATTCATGCATCTCCCTCTTATAAGAAGAAAATGATCACGGTATCTGTTCGCGAAGCTCTTTACACATTACTTGATAGAATGAATAGTGCGACGCCGATAAGTTAGAGACCGGGAAGAGGAGGACAGAGTTTTTGCGAATTCGCACAGTAGTCAATAACGAGACTCTTGACTTGGAAATTTCTCTCAGCAACTCCTTACTTGAGCTTCTTAGGGATATCCTTGGTTTGACGGGAACAAAAAAGGGGTGCGATTTCGGTGGCTGCGGTATGTGCACCGTATTGGTTGAAGATAAGCCGGTCTTCTCCTGCATTACTCCAGCTTGGAGGGCTGAAGGCAAGAGAATTACCACAATAGAAGGGGTTGGTATTAGGGATAATCATCATCTTCATCCAATTCAGGCTGAGATGCTAAAAAATTTCGCCTTCCAATGTGGCTACTGCACACCGTCCATGGTACTAGTTGCAAAAAGTCTCCTACAAGAAAACCCGAGTCCTACTGAGCAGGAAGTTAAGGAAGCTCTGTCTGGTGTTATTTGTAGATGTACTGGCTATTCTAGGTACGTAAAGGCAGTCCTTGCTGCAGCTGAGACTATGAAGAAGGGATTAGAGCTGGACATATAGGAATCAAATGCCGGAAACAAGACGAATTATTGACCTGGAAGCAGATATGGAAAAAGTATGGAGTACCATCTGTAATCCTAGTATCCTAGGAGGTTGCATCCCGGGTTGTGAAAGAGTTGAGGAAATTAATGAATTTGAATCTAAATGGTTCACTAAAATGCGAGTGGGGGTCATATCTAAACATACTGATTTTAGTGTCCACCTCGAGAAACTAAAACCGCACCTAATCTTTACGTTCAACAGTCAAGATGGAATGATTAGAGGAAGAGGTGAGGTATCGATCGCACCCTCAGATGAACATAGAACAAAGCTCGATTTCAGAGTAGATATCAGCGCAGGAGGGCAATTCAAATGGATTGTTGAGCAAATGATAAACAATCAGATGGATCGGTTTTCAAATGAGTTTTCCAAATGCATGATGGAAAAATTACAGAGCAGTAAATGATACCTAGCGCTCACGTGAGCAACGAATTGAAGGCCAAGTGAGAGCGAAGTAGCCGAATCTTTTTCCCTAAAGAAAAACACTGGAAAAAAACGAAGAGAAATGCGGGAATGGCGGAGGAAAACCTTTCCCTACCCCGACATTTGCCCCAGGCCTAAGCGAAGCTCGGGAGAACCTCTTTGGATAGGAAATTCAATAGCTCGTCATCGTCGTGAGTTGGCCACAGCACGTTGTACTGGATTCCAATTCCGCGCAGGTCCTCGAGCTGTTTGATTATTTCCCTCTTAGTCCCCATGATAGCTTCTTTCTTGACATCGGAAAACGGTATGCTCAGGCACTTCGCAAACATTTCTTTCGCAGTGCTCTCAGATTTGCCTTCCGTTAGAAAGATCCAAGTAATATGAGCAAAAGTAAACTTCGAAGTGCTCTTCCCGTACTCCTTCAAATACTCCTGCACGAGCTTCCAGTCTCCGCTCAACCTCTCAACATCCGTGTACGCCCGCGAAAGCCAGACATCGCCATACTGTGCAACTCGTTTCAACACCGGGTCTGCTTTGATCTGGTAGACTTCCTTCGCTTTTCCTATCGCCGAGCCTCCGGCAATCCAAATTGGCGGATGCGGCTTCTGAACAGGTTTAGGCACAACTGAAACATCCTTGAAAGAATAGAATTTGCCGTTGTAGGTGAGTGAGTCCTCTTCCCATAATTTGAGGATGATGTCGATCCCCTCTGAACTTCGAGCACCTCTTTCTTTTTTTGGAATCCCGCAGGCCTCGAATTCCTTTTCCCACCAACCGTTACCTACGCCAAACTGGACTCTTCCATCCGAGATTATGTCAAGAGATGCTATTTCTTTCGCCAGAATAGGAGGGGGCCTCAGAGGCAGAACTATGACAGAAGTACCCAATTTGATCGTCTTTGTCACTGGAGCCATTGCGGAAAGTGTGACTATCGGATCAAGCCAAGTTGTACTATAGATCGGCCAACCAACGCAAAGATGATCAATGACCCACAGGCAATCAAATCCAAGTCGCTCAGATTTTTGAGAAAATCCAACCAGATTGCTCAGCGTTGGGATTTCCGCTCCTCGTACCCCGCCGCAAAAATTCGGGACGACCAGTCCAAATTTCATTTTATTCTTCCCTAGCTCGTATTTTCGTCGCTCCTCCGCGGGCCCGATATAAAGTCAACTAAACTCAGAAAGTCTGATGCTTAACTACACACAATCATGAAAGAGTTATTCAGCGAATGCAAATTTTCCATTCGAAAACTCTGCATTTCCTAAAGAAGGATTTGCTCGCCTTGAATTATTTTTGTCCCGTCCACTTCAATTGTGACATCTCTTATACTTCCGTCACCGTGAATCTTACTCACGTTTGTCCCGCCTGGATATACTCCTTTGTTACTCCCCACACCAAGATGGACCGTACCTATTCTTCCCTTTTCTTGCATCGTTCCCAGTTTTGCCTTGTGACTTGCTCCGATTCCGAGTTCGCCAATAACGTACGCGTTGGGGTCGGCTGACTCGAGAGTTTTCCTGAATTGAATCGCTTCTTCTCCACCGTTAATTTCTACAATTTTGCCATCCTTCACTTTCCACTCTACGGGATGCGACACTGCCGACTCCGAACCCCACCGCATCAATATTCCATCGATAACAACGTGACCAGTTGATTTATTCTCAATCGGAGCCCAGTTCAGCTCTCCCCACAGTGGAATCGGACAAGCTGCCTGCATTCCGGGTCTGGGCATGACAGGAAGGCCCGGCATGCAGTCTCTTCCTTCAATTGAAAACGTGACATCGGTTCCGTTTGGCGAAGTGACTCTCACCGATTTCTTCCCTTTCATGAACTCCATGATCTTTCGCCCCTTCCGCATGATATCCTCGACATCCTCGAGTGAAAAATCCCAGGCCCCCATTTCCTCATCTATCTGGTAGACGGAGCACTCTGGAGTCTGGTTTAGGAAGTAGTGAATCTTGTGAGAGAATCGCTGAGAATATTCTTGACTTGTGACTATCATTGTCAGGTTTGAATTTTTCATCAACGTCTTGAAATTCTCGGGAGGATCAACGTACCTGCCTTTCGATATTGGAATTACGTATGGAGTGAGATCCACAATCAAAATCTCGGCGCCCCGCGCGTAGCAAACGGATGCAAGGACCTCGGCCTCGATTCTTCTCGCAGAGTCTGTTGCGAC
>JAPCJU010000100.1 GCA_027886795.1 Nitrososphaerota archaeon
GCTAGCTTTTGCCTCGATCGATTTGGTGAAGCGTCGCTTTTTCGTCTTGACAAATTTCGAGATAAAGAGAAATTCGATCGAGGATCTTCCAAGGGAAGACGCGGCCCACTTCTTCAGCTCCTTGTGCGACTCGATTCAGTGCACGATTCACCTCAAGATAGAGTACGGATCTAACGATCATCACAAAATCGAAGCCCTGTTCAAATCTCTTGCCATCGCTTTCAGGTATGCGGCCCAGAGAGATCCCAGAAGGGCGACAGTTGCGAGCTCAAAGGGTTCGATGTAAGATGTGTGCCCTAATTCAGATCCTGGACTATGGGTCGGGTAACTTGTTCAGCATCAAAGACTCTCTCAACCGGGTGTCTCCGCAACTCAAAGTGAAGATTTCTACGGATTACGAAGAGGGTAGGATGGACGGGCTCGTACTCCCGGGCGTAGGAAGTTTCTCATCCGCTCAGAGACTTTTGGTCAAGAACAGGCCCGCCATTCTTCGTGACGTTTCTACAAAGAAAATGCCTATTCTCGGCATATGTCTTGGCATGCAGCTGATGTTCGAAAAGAGCGAAGAAGGAAAGGGGATCGGTCTGAAACTATTCAAAGGCAACGTGGTTCGCTTTGAATCAAAGCAAAATTTGAAAGTTCCCCACATGGGGTGGAACAGAGTCCTTCTGAAGAAAGACGCTATGGACAATTCGAATTTTTGCTATGATCTTCCCGCAAGTGATTGGGCTTATTTTGCTCACTCATTTTTTCCTGAGGCAACTGATGGCAATTTCATCAATGCAACCACCAGATACGGAAATCAGACATTTCCATCAATCATCCAAAATGACAATATCGTCGGGACTCAATTTCATCCTGAAAAATCTGGTGATTTCGGATTCAAGATAATATCCAATTTTGCACGCGCAGTCATCTCTCAGGCGGAGAAAGATCCCGCTTGCTGATAGTCCCGGCAATTGACCTTTACGACAAACGGGTTGTAAGAGTCGAGCAGGGCGACTTGAACCGGGCCACAGTGTATTCTGATTCGCCCTCAAACGTTGCAAAAGAGTTTATCGAGCACGGTGCCTCGAAGATTCATCTTGTCGACCTGAATGCGGCAGTAAAATCTGATCTGAAGACGAATGAAAAAATAGTGGATCAATTGTTGAATCGTTTGGGTTCTTCGGTCGATTTTCAAGTAGCAGGAGGAATCCGGGACACTGCGATTGCGAAATCGCTTTATGAACGTGGGGCAAAGAGCATCGTCATAGGATCTATTGCATACTCCGATTCCCTGACGGCACTTGGAATTCTCAATTCTTTGGGGCGCGACCGAGTTGTTCTCGCTTTAGATTACGACGGGGCAGGTTTAGTCAAAACATCAGGATGGAAGAAGACTGAGAAAGAAAATGTTGAATCGGCAATCAGCAGATTTTCAGCACTGGGCTTCGCAAAATTCCTTTTGACATCAATCAGTCGCGACGGCTTGATGCGAGGTCCCGATTTGGAAAAATTGCAGACATTGAGAAAAGATGTTCCAAAAGATTTGCAGATAACAGCAAGTGGTGGAGTTTCTACTGAAGTTGATCTTGAGAACCTGCGAGACATTGGGATAGACGAAGTCATCGTCGGCAAGGCTTTCTACGAAAACTCGATTCCTCGTTCGATCCTGAACGGAATTCTGTAGGTGAGAAATTGCCGCTGGCAAAGAGAATCATCCCGTGTCTTGATGTCAAGAACGGAGAAGTTGTGAAGGGTACCCATTTTGTTTCTCTGAGGTCTGCAGGCGATCCCGTCGAGCTCGCGAAGAAGTACAGAAAGGATGGCGCGGATGAGTTGATGTTCCTCGACATTTCGGCTTCGACCGAAAAAAGGAAGACAAAGGTGAACCTAGCGAGAAGTGTGGCAAAAGAGTTGGACATCCCGTTCACAATAGGAGGGGGTATCTCCTCCGTAAGCGATGCCCGTAACGTTCTAACGAATGGAGCGGATAAGGTCAGTGTCAATACAAGCGCCGTGGCAAATCCATCGCTCGTAAGTGATCTTGCCGATATCTTCGGAGCTCAGTGCGTCGTAGTGGCGATCGACGCGAAGAGAAATTCGAACTCGGGGTCTGGCTTTTCAGTCTGCACGTACGGCGGCTCTTTTGATACGGGGCTTGATGCCGTTCAGTGGGCAAAGGCAGCTGAAAAAAGGGGAGCGGGAGAAATCTTGCTCACTTCAATTGACAGAGACGGAACTAAACTCGGGTACGACTCAGAACTCACGAGAAGAATTGCGTCCCAAGTCTCCATCCCGGTTATCGCCAGCGGAGGTTGTGGAGAGATCAAGCATTTTTATGAAATTTTGAGGGGGACAAACTGCGCCGATGCGGCGCTTGCGGCATCGGTTTTTCACTATGGGGAATTGAAGATCAGCCAAGTAAAGAGATATCTTTTGAAAAAAGGAATCGAGGTTCGAGTGTAAAAAAAATGGAAACTGAAATCGATCCAAAGAGGATAGACGAATTTGTAAACGGAATAGACTTCGCAAAGGGCGATGGTCTAGTTCCCGTCGTTGTGCAGGATCAAAGAACGAAAGACGTCTTGATGGTTGCTTATGCGAACAAGGAGGCGCTGTCACTTTCCTTCTCGACCGGGTTAGCGCACTACTGGAGTAGATCTCGATCTTCTTTGTGGAAAAAGGGGGAGACCTCGGGGCACGTTCAGAAAATAAAACTGATAGATACCGATTGCGACAATGATACTTTACTTTATGTTGTTGAACAAATTGGTGTCGCATGTCACAGGGGGACGTGGTCCTGTTTTGACACGGTAAAGAAAGAAGGGTGATCCAATGCTGAGTTTGAGTTCTAGCTATTCGCCCTAAAGACAAACGCCATTCCTTCTGATCTAAACTAAGATATAATCCTCGTTTGGATTTTTATTGCAATATCAAAAAGGTGTTTCCTTGAAAAAATCAATCTTCAATCATCCTTTGTCTCCGATAGGACGCAGGGGGCTGTATGCGATAGCCGCGGTGGTGATCGTTGTAGGTGTTGGAACGATCGGTACGGAGCTCCTGACAGGGTGGTCGTGGATCGATTCGTTTTACTTCTTTACGATGGTCGCAACCGCCGAGGGTCCGCCGAACTCGCCTCCGACCTTCTGGTCCAAGATCTTCACCGCGGTAATGGCATATGTTTCGATAGGTACTTTGATAACGGCCGTCGGAGTGTTGTTTGGGCCGTTCCTGGGTTATGCATGGCACAAAGGAATACGTTTCGCAGAAATGGAAATAGAAAAAGGTGATGTGAAGAAGGAACCGGAGTAAGCTAAGGTCAGTCGGCGCCGTAACAAATCTCCAAGGGTCTTAATAATCCATGAGGCATTACCTGCTTAATCCAAATAACCAGCGAATAATCTGTGGCTCTGGTTTAGGCGTTTCTTCCCGCTCCATTAATATCCTCGCATTAACAAATCGATTAATTCAAAATAATCTCGATCTTTCAACGTTAAGGGATTCCCCGCCTATAACTCGTAAATATTGGAAAGGATCTTCGTTAATTCATCATAAACGGAAGCGATGATAGATTGAGTGCTCTGACAGAGCAGTGCTCGGTGTGCGAATGCGAGCCGAACTCTTGCGAACCCTGTCGAGTTGAGGAGTGTTCTAAGAAAAATTGCTACGCCTGCTGCTGTGCAGAATCTCACATGGAGTGGAGGAGTAAGCGAATCCATCGGGGCCTCATGATAGAATACGCGAGCATTTCCTGGATGGTTGTTGAGGTCGCAGGAGCTCTAGCCGCCGGAATCCTCGCGTCAAGTTTTGCTCTAATCGCGTTCGGATCAGACTCTATTATTGAACTGGTTTCAGCCATCGTTGTCTTGGGTCATCTCAGGAAGGACAGCCTGGGCTCGGCTGCCCAAGGCGAAAGGACTGCTCTGTTTACGAGCCTGCTTCTGGTTTCAATTGTACCGGTGATTGGGATAAGTTCGACTTACTCGTTTCTTGTGCTAAAGATCCGTCCAGAAACCTCGATCCTTGGTCTAGCTGTCGCAATCGCAGCCGTCGTTATAATGCCGATCCTTTGGAGAGAGAAAAGGAAGATCGGCCTGGAGACTAACTGCCTCCCACTTTCGATCGACGCGATGGAATCTGCCACGTGCTTTTTCATGTCCGTTGCGCTTTTAGGCGGCCTGGCTGCAGAATTCGTTTTCCATCTTGGATGGTTTGATTACATAGCGACTTTGGTGATTCTAGGTTTTGTAGCCTTTGAAGCTAAGGAATCATTCGAGGAAGCGAGACTACATTGAGACTTTTCTGAAGCTCTTTTCCTGCAGCTTCCAGACCTCTATCTTCGCGCGATTTGCGGCCGCCAGCACATTTTCATTTATCCGGAAGCAGGCGATGGAACTCCGAACAGATCCAACTGGGAGACCCTGATCTTTCTCAAACCCGGCAGACAACCTGAGTATCTGTCCGATGGCAGAATCGGTCGCCTCCCTCTCAACTTCCACGATCAGGAACGAGCCATTTGCATCCGTGAAGACGAGATCCGTTTTGCCAGTCGAGATAAAATCCTCAGCCGAACGAAAGACGAGTCCGCTCTCCAGTCTCACCGGATCCTCGCGTAACAGCGTCGCGATGGTTTCTTCCATTTCCCCAGGTAGCTCAACGAGATTTGGTAGCGTCTTCCTCAGAAAAGAAATGCCGTCGAGAACCCGGTAATATCTCTCACCGACCTTGCATGGAAATACATAGATGGGCTTCGAATCTCCCGAGCCGTTCGATTCCGTCACGAGAATCACGGGGGTGTTTTGCAGGTTCAATTTTTTTGAACCAGAAATGGGTAGGGTTTTCCCGCCTGAAGCCACGACCGACCCTCGCGACTGGGGCTTTATTCTTCGAATATCATCGACCGCCCTCTCCATCTGCTCCCTGGAAAGATTCAGACTATCTCTCAAGACGATCTTAACGTGGCGAGATTCAAGTCCAGACACCTCACTCAGGACGGTGTCAAGCTGGTGCTCAGGGTATTCGATTGACTTGTCATAATACGCGGCTATTTCTATCAATTATGGGGATAGTTGGAAATCCTTCCTCGGAGCGCTTTATGTGTGTGGGATGAATGGTTGGCGGTTAGCTTCCAGAAAGATGCGAGGAGAATGCCCTTGATTTGCGAAACATGTAGTATCCAGAATCTCTATTAGAAATTCGGCCTCCTTAACTATCAAGAGCTGCTTGCAAAGTCTCAGAAATTAGCGGGTTTCTGAAAATTTTCGATTGAGGCGACAACAAACCCAGAATGTCAGATTCTTATTTTGCAGCAGCAAGGCAGCGGAGATCTCGCCTCGAGATAA
>JAPCJU010000101.1 GCA_027886795.1 Nitrososphaerota archaeon
GCGTGCATGAATGCTTGCCCGACATACGGAGTCGTTGGCGGGCACGTCATTGGGTACAATTATCCCGGGCCAATCGGAATACCTTGGACGGAGGAAGTGCACGGGCTGGAGAAGGCCGAATTTGCACATCTTTGCATTTCCTGCGGTCTTTGCAAAGAAATTTGTCCGGCGGATATCGACATTCCGATGATGATCGCCAAGGTCAAGGAGAAGGACGTCAAACAAAACGGACAGATCACTCCAAACAAAGTACTATCGCGGTCTGATGACTTTGCAAGGTGGGCGAGCGCGACCGCACCCTTTTCAAACTGGGTGATTCAAAGTCGAATCTCTAGAAGTTTCATGAGCCGATTCCTGGGGATTGAACGGAAAAGAAAGATCCCGAGGTTTGTGAATCGCACTTTTGTAAAGCGGTTTCCTTCCATCAAAAAGGAAATTGCGGAGCCAAAACGAAAAGTAGTCTACTTCGTTGATCTCGTTGCGAATTTCAACGAACCTGAAATAGGGGTTAGGGCAGTGACGCTACTCCAGAACTATGGAATAGAGGTAGCTTTGCCTCCCGGACTGAAGGCAAGCGGGATGCCCTACATCTCTTACGGGGAGCTTCAAAAGGCAAAGAGTATAGCCGAATGGAACGTAAAATTGTTGTCAAAGTACGTCAACGAAGGATATGATGTGGTCGCGACCGAGCCAACCGCAACATATTGTCTGAAGCATGCGTATCCAAAACTTCTTGATAATTCGGAGCAAAGCTTGAAAGTGGCGGACAAATCATTTGAGTTTTTTGAATACCTGAGCAAGTACCATGAGCCTCTTGATCTTCGAAGGAACGACGGCGCAACAAGCGAAAAGACGATTGGTTTCCACATCCCTTGCCATCAACGAGCACTCAGCGAGGGCAAGTACACGATTTCAATTCTGGAAAGCGCAGGCTATGATGTCAAGGTGATCGAAACGGGGACATGTTGCGGAATGGCCGGAACATTTGGATTGAAGAAGGGACCCCTAGGTTATGATCTTTCGATGGCAGTTGGAAAGCCGCTGTTTGATCTCTTCAATAACGACCATTCCATCAAGATAATCGCAACCGAAAGTAGTGTCTGTACATCTCAGCTCGAGGACGGGACTGGGAGTAAGTTGGTCCACCCACTCGATCTTATCTCGTTCTAGACAGCCTGCTTTTCAAAAGAACCTGTCTCCTTGAAAAGAATTCAATCGGGCAAAGTAAATATCGGGAGAAATAGTGCACGGTTTATTACTCAGAGTTTTTGGGTGAAAAGATATCATGGCAATCAAGCTTTCAGCGTGCACACTCGGATACACGAGACAGACGACGGTCGAAGAAGCGGTTCGGAGAATTGCTAGCGCCGGTTACAAAGGCGTGGATCTTTACACAGGCGCTCCACATGCGTGGCCCCAAGATTATTTGAAGAAAGAGAGAGATGGCTTGAAGAAATTAATTTCGGATCTCGGCTTGAAACTTACGGGTTTCGCTGTGTCAGGCGGGGGCTTGGGACTCCAGTACAATTTCAGCAGCCCGCGAGAAAGCATTCGGAAAGCGACTCTTCAGTATTATATCGACAACATAAAGCTCGCTGATGAACTCGGTTGCCCTCTGATGAACGTCCTAACTGGTCATGTGATGTACGGGACCTCAAAGGAGCAGGGCCGAAAGTGGACGATGGATGCGCTTCACGAGATAGTCGCCGAAGCAGAAAAGACGAAATTTATTCTCGGTCTGCATCCACAGTATATCGCCGAGAGCTCTCTAATGATAACGGTCGATGACGCACTTGAGATGATAAAGGAGCTCAATTCTTCCTGCGTGAAAATAATCTACGATACTGCGCAGCAAAACATCAGTTACAGGAATTTCATGGACGACATCAGGAGGGCGGGAAAGCACTTGTGCTACGTTCACGGCGCAGACAATGACGGAGTAAGATGGACCCACGAAGCACTCGGCAATGGAACGGTTGACTGGGAGGGGATCGTCAGGGCTCTGGTCGAGATCAACTTTGACGGATACATCTGCACGCAGTCCTGGTCGGAGCTTCCCAACGATGTGGACTCGGTTATGAGGAGCTCTCGAGAATACTTGGAACAGGTATTCAAGAAGGTCGGCGTCAGCTCATGATAGCTTGATAATTTCAGATATTTGGAAATCTAGTCCGCCATCGTAATTACCGCTCGGCCCATTATGTTGCCTTCGCGGATACTTTCAAATGCTTCGTTGATCTTTCCGAGAGGGAATACGTCGCTAACAAAAGGAGTCACCACGCCGCTTTCTACCAGCTGGATCGCTTCCACGGTATCCTGCCTCCCGCCAGATCTAGAGCCGAGGATGTCCAGCTCATTTACGCAGAGCTTGAATGTCGATAGCGGAATGGTGTCGTCAGTCTCGCCTATCATCACGATTCTCCCGCCACGGTGGACGGCGGATAAGCCCTGAGTCAGCGATTGATTTGTGCCTACGTTGTCGATCACAATGTCAGCTCCCTTTCCATTTGTGAGAGAACTCACTGCCTGACCCACGTCCTGCGTGGAGGAGTTGATGACTACATCCGGCCCGAATTTTTCCCCGACAGCGGCTCGCTGGGCCCTTCGCGCCACACCAAACACCTTTGCGCCAGCATGTTTTGCTATTTGAATCACGCTTTGCCCGACCCCTCCAACGCCGATGACCAGAACAACGTCGTCGGCCTTTACCATTGCCCGCCTTCGTACGGCGTGAACTGCTGTAACGACCGCATCGGCAATTACTGAACCTTCCTTGAACCCAATTTTGTCCGGTAAAATAAAGAGATTCTTCGCTGGAGCCTTGAAGTAATCCGCGTAACCACCATTTATTCCCACGCCTAGAGCCCCCTTAAAATTCGTGCACATCGTCTCCCTGTTTGTCCTGCAAAAGAAGCACTCCCCACAGGTGAAGAAGATATTTGGGACGACCCTGTCACCCACGGCAAATTTGGAAACTCCCTCTCCCACTCGCGCGACGACTCCGGACGGTTCGTGCCCTAAAATGTGAGGGAGTTTGGGCTTGTATCCGGTACCTTCAAGAATGTGTAGATCCGTTCCGCAGATTCCACAAACTTTCGTGGCAACAAGGACCTCGTCGTATTCTAACTTGGGTTCCGGCACCTCTTCAACGACTAGAGGCTGGTTGACCCCATGCATGACTGCCGCTTTCATTTTATCATCTCCCATGACTAAATCGAAACCGGTCTTTCAAGCTTGGCGGATTCGTAACAAGCCTGTACCATTTCAATAGCTCGCTTGCCATCTTCTCCCGTGACATCTGGTTTTTTGTCCTCGTAAACGCAATCTACGAAGTGTCTGGTCAGATTGGCATAAGTCTTCGGAAAATCAGCCTCGATTTCCAGATTTCCCAGCGGCGAGTCACCGACGGTTGCCGGGTGACCCCGTTTGACATAGTGAGTCCATTTCCCATTTTTGTAAAACATCAACGGAGATCCCGCAATCGCCTGCTCTTCAAATCCGTTTACTATGATCAGCCCGTCGCTACCTATCACCTCAGTCCGGTCATCCCAAAGCGGGAATGGACCTCCTTCGTTGGCAATCAGGGACCCTTGCACCCCGTTTTCAAAATCGACGATGACTTGGACGATATCTTCAGCCACGGTGTCAGGAAATATCTTTGTCATCCTTGAAAATATCTTTGATGGCTCGCCCATAAGGTACCTCGAGAGATAGAGTCTGTGGACGCATGCTTCCAGGAAGAAACCGCCTCCCACTGCCTTCGGATCGGCCCTCCAACCCTTATTCTGCCGAAAGCCGTTGTGCAGTCTTGTAAGAAGGAGGATTGGTCTCCCGATCTCTGCCTCGATCAACCGCTTGGTCTCTTGATGTGGCGGATAGAAAATCTGGTTATGGCCGACTATCAATTTAACGCGATTTCGTTTTGCTGCTGAAATCATTTCTTCGCACTCCTTCACCGTAATAGCCATCGGTTTTTCAACGAGCACGTGCTTTCCAGCTTCTGCCGCCGCGATAGCAATTGTAGAATGCAAAAAATTGGGAACACAAATGTCGACTGCATCAACCGTCTCGTCCTTCAACAATTGACTGTAATCCGAGTAACTCCGATCTGCCCCAAATACTGCCCTCTTTTGTTCCGCGACGGAGGCATTGATGTCCGCAACAGCTACAATTTTCGCCTTGTCATTATTTCTATATCCCACGGAATGAAGATCAGAAATATTCCCCGTTCCAATCATACCAATTCCGATTTTTTTCTTTGGAGCTTCTCCCATAATCTAATACCACGAACTCGCCTTTGCTAATAAGCCGAATGGAAACGAGAATTTCGAAAAGATGGAAACTTGAGCGTACTCAAATTAGCTTTGAGAAAGTTTTTTCATGAGTTTCAAACTGAGTTCGGCGGTTTTTACGGGATCGCTATCAAGTACATTCTTGAAATAATTCATTGACTCATATTCGGCCGAAAAAAACCCCTCATAACCAATCTCCCGCAGCGCACCGAAAAATGCCTGCCAATCTATCGATCCTTCCCCTAGTAGCGGGAATATGAAATCACGTCCCTCATCTCGCGGAACTCCAACAGAATCCTTGAGATGGACGTGCTTGATTTTGTCCTTTCCGAATCTCTTGACGACCCAAGCGACATCGTTGCCGTATAGATTGTAGTGAGAGGGGTCGAGGTTAAGCGCGAGGTATTTTGATCCGATAGAGTCGAGAAGTTCCTTTGTAGTGTAATAATCACGGGCGAGATTTCCGAAGCAGGCCTCCAACGCAAAAAAGACAGAATATTTTTCGCAGGTCTCGATGAAGCTGTTAAAACTTTCTAGCACCAACTTCCAGGCCCTTCCCTCCGTGATGTCTGTCCCTAATTTGAGCGCATTCTTGTCCCAAGGATAAGGTCCGGTGAGTCCCTTTACTATGTTGATGGAACACTCTGAAGCCATCTGAATCTTCTCCTTTGTCGCCCTAACTTTCTCCCTTCTTCGATCGTCTTCGAGATCGACAAAATCTTGCGAGAATCCGACCTCTGACACTTCCAAGTTGTAAGATTTCGCTTGATTCACGAAACTCTGCAAATCCTGTGTGGATTTGTAAGGGATGAGCGAAGGAACTTCAACCCCTTCGAATCCTAGGGAGGAGATGGCTTGGAGCGCTTCATCCATAGATTTGAAGCCGAAATACGGCAGGTAACTAAATCTCCAGTTAAGCAAACGTGATTTCATCTCCAGCCTGGAATGAAGGGCTTTATTGTTTAC
>JAPCJU010000102.1 GCA_027886795.1 Nitrososphaerota archaeon
AAGGAGCTTTGACTGAGGAATCTTTCTTATGCTGGATCTCGATCTGGAAGGCAGCCATGATACGTTTGGAATCATCAAGCCATTCTGGATGCTCCCCCGAATTTTGCACTTCAGCAACCTCATGTCCTTCGCCATTTGCGAGACGCTAGATATTTCGAAAGGATCAAGTTCAGTTCCTGAGGCGCTCGCCTCGATTATCTGGTCGCGGATTATGTCTTCAGTTAATGACGCGCTCGGAATGTAGGTTTCCTCGTAAACTTGAACGATTACAGACCCTGATCCTGCGTTGTCCAATATTTCCAGGTAATCGCCTTGGAATACAGATTCTGAGGGAAGCGCGATTATAGAAATTTCATCGCCCTGCTTCTCGAGTATCCTCAAATTTCGACATCTCCTCGCTAAATCAAACAAGCTTTCCTAGTATCGTGGCCCTCATATCATCGGAGGGAATGTGGATCAACCTGTACTTTCGGGAAAGAAAACTCCGCGTCGAGGAAATCGTGGACGAATCAAATACCGCCAGATGATGTGCCAATCTGAGTGTTTCCGGATATCCTCTAAACATCACATCGTTCTGCTTTAGGTCGGAAAGAACCTGAGAATCTTCCTCGAAGTTGGTCCTCGAAGCGTCGACCCGAAATACTCGCGAATTCTGGCAGAATCTAGCCACTAGTACCCTGCTTTCGAATCTTGGAGAGAAAACCTTCACAGATTCTGTGATATCGAAGTAATTCCCACTCTTTCCAACGGATTGTAGCAAGTTCGCTGCATTGGACACGACTTTCAAGCAAGATGTTTTGCCAATTCCAAGAATAGCGTTTGAATTGCTCTCAGCGGTTCTCTCCAATTGTCGAAGAGAAAATTCTTTTGTCTCCAGAAGCGAAGAACGGATTGCACCGTCAATCAATATTATCGAATCGTTATTCGATTGCGCTGAAAATATCTGGGCAGATCTTTCCAGCCGGGTCCTAATGTAACGCTCTGCAAGTGACGTATCCGAAGCAATTGCCCTAACAGATCTGCTCGGCAAGACATTTCTTAGTTCTTCCGAGAGATACTTCATCGTCAAGTAGAAAACAAATGGTCCCGCTCGATAATACGTAAGAATTTTTGATTTGGTGGCGCATACTACAGCAACTCGCCCTGCAAATATTGAGCCGTCCTCCGTTTCCCCAATCAAAGCGCAAGAAGAATCGATGCCAATGACTTTTCGATCCCTAGATTCCGGAGAGAAATTTCGTATTTCGTACGGGCATGTTCTTGGCGATGACTCTAGATTCTCTAGCGGAACTGATTCTTTCGAGTAATCCGATCTGAAGAATACCTTCTTTCCTGCTAATTTCGAAAGAGAACTGTCCAAGTTTGAACTCAGGGACTCAAGGTCAATGAGGCCGGGCGTTATTTCTCTCAATGGAACAATGCTTAATTGATTGGTCATGATGCGCAACAGATATATCGAGTGGCTGTTGTTTTAAGTATTGCGCAACATGTGCATTTGATAATTGAGCAATAGAGAGAAATGTCCGAGAACAAGACAATCACGGTGAAGCTGAAAAAAGCTGGTTGGGAGGTCGAGATTACTTGCACCGAAGATCAGCTTCAAAAGGCGATAGAGAGCGTTCTATCCTCACTTACAAACTCATCGCCGCCCCAGACTAGCCCTCTTTTGGAGGAAAGAGCTCCAACTGGTTCTAAAAAGACGGTTAGAGGACTTATCCTGGAGCTTTGGGAGGAATCGTGGTTTTCGGAAGCCAGATCCTTGTCTCAAGTTCACGAAGAGATTGCGAGGAGAGGATATCACTACGACAGATCAGCAGTATCACATTCTTTAACCGATCTCGTGAAAGAAGGTATTTTGACAAGACAGGGCAACATGCGGACTTATGTTTACGTTCAGAAAAAACCTTCGAATGGAAAGTTCTTGGCCTCAGAATCGAAATCGGGCAATTCCGACGAGACAACCCGACGTACCGATTGACTACGGCTTCAATTTTCTAGAAAGTAGACTTGACAGCCAATCGATTCCAACTGTGGTCATTCTAAACTGCGACTTGTCGTCGATTGTCTCCTTAGTTACATATCCAGATTTTGTCATTTCACTCAGGCGTGAGCTTAGTGACTTTGGATTTAGGGAAGTGATCTCCTGCAGTGAGTTTAGACTCAGCGACGGGGTTGCTCCCTCTCTGGTCTCAGCTGCAATCTTTTGTGCAACGAGTTGAAGCGCGATTTGCTCCTTGTCGCTAAGCTTTCCATCTTGTGTCCAGACCCTTGGGCCTTCTGGAGTGATCCTCACAAAATCCTTGAATTTCTCAACCACATCTTTGGTGCTAAAGCTCATTGAAAGCTTTCTAGCTAGATCGATTTCTGGAATGTTCTTGGAGACGAAGCTGTTTACGGACTGCAAAACAATTTCGGGGGTCCCCGAAAATTCAGCTCTAGCATCACCAAGAGAAACGATCACACTGAGTTTAAGTTCTTTGGGAGAGAGGGCAGCCATCTGGGTTTCGTTTGACATTTATGATCGCATTTCACTAACAGTTTCCCTGATTAACTTTTTCCTTCTGGAACTCCAAAAGTCGCCTAGAAAGTGTCTCGTTTACGAGTTTGCCATCTGCCTTTCCTCGTACCAGTTGCATTACTTTTCCCATGAGTGTCCGCTCGGCGCCGGACGAACCCTTTGATCTTATCAGATCCTCGTTTTGCGAAATTATAGCATCCACTATCTTTTCAAGATCTTCATCCGAGATCTTGTTCAATCCCGATTTCAACAAGACTTGATCGATAGGTATGCCAGGATTGGAGAGATACTGACGCAGTACTTCTGGAAACGCTTCTTTTGCGAATCTTCCTTGATCAAGAGCCTGAAAAAGCGCAAATAGATCTTCATCCGCCAAAGAGCTTACAGAGAGACCGCCCCTTGATAGCGAGACGAGTAATTCAGTAAGGGATGAAGCAACAAATCCGGGGGACAGGCGCATCTTAGACATTATCTGCTCGAACAAGTCCTTCCTTTCTGAATCGAGCATGGGTTCGGCAAGTTGCTTCGGTATCTCGTATTTCCTAGAAAATTGATCGACCTGTTCTTCCCAAGGGACAGGCACCTCTCGGGAGAGCCTGTCTAAGATATTTGGAGAAATCTGTATCAATGGAATATCGGTTTCAGGATACATCCTGGCGGCTCCCGGCCTGGGTCTAAGAAAAGAGGTCTCCCCATCTAATGTTGCAGCTCGCGTCTCTGCAGGGACTCCTACCGCCGATTCCTGCAATCTGCTAATTAGGGCATTTACGACTCTATCTACCTTCTGTCCAGGCCCAGCAATCAAGATGAATGCGTCTCCAAGAAGAATTTTCTCTTTGGATCGAAGCGAGTCAATTTCGGTCTGAGTGATGCCGTAATTCGGCAATTCATCGGAATGAAACACTCCCCCCAATCCATAGGATCTCGCAATCGAGCCAAGTTCTTTTCCGAGCCTTGAATGTAGTTCATTTTCCTTCCCGATAAACCCTGCAAATCGTCTGACTACTATGCAATTTACTGAAGCGGAATCAGAGGATAGTGCCTTTTTCAAAATCCCCGAGCTAGTGTGTTCAAAGATCTGTGTGACATCAACTTGAGTAATGTCTAGCTTGACACCCACTTTTTCTTTGATCTCGTTTGCAAGATCAAAAAAGAATTTTTGCCGGAGAGCCTCGTACATCACGACTTTTCTGAATTGATCCAGACGCTGTACGCCCTTCACTTCGATGACCCTGCCGCCCATCACCGAGATATTCAGATCCTGCCTAATTGTTCCGAGCCCTCTAGCTACGCGGCCCGTTGATCTCATGAGCCTGCCAAGAGTTTTCGCGGCGATTTCCGCATCTTCTGGAGTCCCGTCAATGGGAGCGAGTGCGACTTCCACAAGTGGAGTACCGAGCCTGTCGAGGACATACGTTCTCTCTCCAAAATCAGTACTCCCCTCATCCTTTGCGGCCCTTGCAGCATCCTCTTCGAGGCTTATGGATTGCACTCCGACGGATTTCCCGTTTCCATAGCTCAGAATTCCTCCCAGAGCAATCGCGGCAGTTCTTTGGAATCCGGATGTGTTTGAGCCGTCTACCACGATTTTTCTCATGACGTGGATTTCATCGATGATTCGCGATTTCAAAGATAACGCAAAAATCAGCGAAGTTTCCAGTGCTTCATTGCTGATGGGTCGCGGAGGTTCCTCGTCCGCATCAACGAGACAACTTCCGGCGATCGGCGCTAGATATCGAACTCTAATTTCTCTCCTCGATTCAAACCTGGCTGCTTCGTCAATCTCCCCCAGTTCCGAAGAGGCGGGACGGAGGACTCTTTTGAGCTCGGGACTTTCATTCAGATTAGTTTCGATTTCTTCGCCAGTGTATGGAGGACACGCGCAAAATAATTTTGTTGGCGTTGCTAATTGTTGATGCACTTCCAGCCCAACTTTAAGCCCAATTGTTGCAAAATCTGTGGGAATAGGCGGTTTCATCGTCAATGTGGATTCCCTATTCTCGTACATTACTTGTTCAGAAGAAGTCTCGGAAAAAATTCTCCCAAGAGATTTCTTTGCATGATCGATTTCGGATCCTTAAAGTTGGCGACAGCCCACGATAATTTTGCAAGCGCGGTTTCCGAAATCATATTCTCCAGAGGAACTGCCCCTGCAGATAGGAGATCCCTCCCCGTATCATAGACATTCAAGTCAACATGACCCCAGATGCACTGCGATGTTATTCCTACAAAAATTCCTTGAGCGACAAGGTCGGAAATCTTGGATACCACGGTATCCGATACATGACCCAGCCCGGTGCCTTCGATGATCAATCCTTTGATCTTTTTCTCTTCTGACAAGAATTTTAACAGTTCTGGATCAAAAGCAGGATGAAACTTCAGAAGCGCGACGGAAGAAGCGAAACTCGTTCTTAATTTTATTTCCTCATCCACTTCCTTCGAAGATCCGACATCTTGTGACCAAATTATTTCATTGCCCTTGACTCTAGCGACGAGCTCTGTATCAATGGATTCGAAAGCATCCCTTCTGCTGGTATGATTTTTCCTCACCCTGACGCCAGAGTGGATCGCAACATAGTCATCGTTTTCACTTTGATGCATCGCAAGATAGACGCCAGGCTTTCTAGAATTGACTGCAAAGAAAGCTGCCGACGTCAAATTTAGGGCAGCATCGGAAGACGGCCTGTCTGACGATCTTTGAGCTCCGACGAAAACAACCGGTAATGAAAA
>JAPCJU010000103.1 GCA_027886795.1 Nitrososphaerota archaeon
AAATGATGTCTCGATCGGTTCCGCATATGCCAATCCTCAAAACTCGTAGCAGGGCTTCTTTCTTGGAGGGCTCTGGTGTTTGGACTTCTTCAACTCTGAGAGTGTTTTGCGTTCTTGGGGTTACAACAATTGCTTTCACAGACCATTCCTGCCCGATGAGGATGGACAGGTTTGTTTGTTACTAATAGTTTGCAGAAAGCAAGCATTGACATAAGCAAAATCTACAACGTCGACCGAATAGTTGTTGGGAGGCCTTCGGACGAGCAAATCCGGGCATGGCTCTCCCTTATTCTTTCAGCATATTATAGATGTAAGATCAAAAAACATGAAGCCTCAGAGCATACTTTTCATACATACTAATTTCATCATGAACCTGGAAATCCAATTGCCTCTCTCCACGAGAAAATATACGGAGCTTAGGCTCGTCATCTCCGATTGTCTTCAGAGAAGGGACTGGAAACGACTTTTCGAATTGTGCGGAACCAGTGACGACGAAACATCGAAGACGATCGCGGCGATCTTCACACTTTACGAGCCTGTCAATGTTTGGAGGTTCCTGGATTATGTTTTCAGATTATCTTCGGGAGATCGGCGTCAGAGGAGAGACTCCGTCGCCACAGCGTGTTACATACTGGGAAGGATGGGTCAGACTAACACGAAGAAGGCCATATCTCATCTCAGATTATTCCTCTCTGACGATCACATGTTACGAATCCCGGTGATGTCAGCTCTTTCAAATCTATGGGTATTGGATGCTCGTACAACTTCTTCTATTGTAATCAAGTCATGGGTTTTGAAAGACGACGATAACGATGATCTTCAGGAAATTGGCGTAAAGTCAACTGAATACCTTGCTAGCAAACAACCGAAGATGGTCGTCGCATTTCTTCTGAAAGTAGCAGCGCTTTCATCGCAAAGGAAAATAGCGGCCAGAACCGCGAGCGAGCTCATCGAGAATTACGTAACTTCGCCTGGATCCAATAACAGAGGCAAACCAACCGCCAGAATCAGAAAGAAATGACCTCACGGGAGAACTATTTGACTAGAATCATTTTTCCAACGTGATTCATGAAACACGGTGGCCCTTCCTTGATCCAAAGAAAAGGCCTCGTTTTGCATAGAGACCCATCTCCTGTTTGAAAGATGCATTTCACAGTTGTTCCTTCTTTGACGCCCGAATCTGATTGACTCCCGCAATAAGGGCAATTCGAGTTTTCGTACTTTAGGAAGACGTGCTTTGCATCAACATTCAGGCAAGTCACCCACTGTCCTAAATCGTGGCCATTGCTGCATTTTGGGAATCCGGTTCGAAGCAGCGAATTGTCTACCAACTCTTTGCATATTGGACATTGTATCAAAAATCAGTTTTCAGACTCCATTCTAAGGAATTTCGGGATTCGGATAAGAAATCTTTACGGTTCGATCAATTTTTTCCTGAGAAATAAGGCAAAACTTTCTCCCCGCACATTCGAATAAAGCTCTTTTCGTTGGGACTGAGACTCGCAAGGTACACGTGGTCGAAACCTGCTTCAAACGCAGCTTCGATAGGTTTGATGAAATCTTCAGGAGATGACCCAAGGACGTATGCCTTTGTTAGCTCTTCATCTGTTACTTGCTTTCCTTCTCTTTCGATTTCTCGTGGATCGAAAATAGGATCAGTGAACATCTTTGGAAGTAGAGGCCCCGCTTGGGTTCTTAGCGGAATTAACGCCCTATCCAAGTCTGTATCGTACGAGAGATCTATTTCTATTGCCTTGATAATGTCATCAGGATTTCTTCCCGCCTTTTTCGCACCTCTTTCAACAGCTGGAAAGAGCTCGCTCTTCGCATAATCAGCGCCTTTAATCGTAAGGAAACCGTCGCCAAGTTCCCCCACAACTTCAGCCATTTTTGGTCCCGATGCGCCGATAAAAATTGGAAAACTTGCTCGCATGTACATGTTCGCATTTTTCAAATTGAAGTGTTTCCCCTCAAAGTTCACGAAATCTTCCGAAATCAGTTTACGAATTATTATGGCGGATTCAGCGACTCTCTCCCTTCTTTCCTTGAGTCCTATCCAGGAATAGCCCAAAGGCAATTCATTTAGGGCTTCACCTGCACCGAGCGTCAAGAAAACTCTCGGTCCATAGATTGCCTCCATTGTAGCAAAAGCCTGGGCGATGATCCCGGGATGATATCTCAGAATGGGCGCAGTGACTCCTGTTCCGACCGGAATCTTTTTCGTCCTCGATAGGAGGGCCGTCAGCCAAATCCAGGCTTGCGATTCTTTTGCTCCTGTATGAAACCACGGCTGAAAATGATCTGAAGCCCAAATGGCAGTAAACCCTGCTTCCTCTGCTAACTGGCCGTACTCCAGCATCGTAATTGGATCTGCGATGTCGAGATTGCACGAGTAACTCACTGAGTTTCGTTTTATGACCGACTGTTGCATATGTCCATGAAACTGCCCGCATCATTTAAGATCTGGGTCTCCTCTCTGCAGATGCTCTTAGCAGCTGGAACTTGAAAATCCGGGATAAGATTACCTAGAATCTGGTGCCCTTATGCACCGCGCTTTCGAACTATCCACGCCTCCTCTGAGGGCCATTGCCTTGCCCAATCTAGGTTCACAAATGGGTACGTTGTCGTAGCACCTTCTGAAGGTCTTAGCTCGATCAAATTCTCGATCTCGAAATTATTCTTTCTTAGGAGACGTATCCAATCACCGTAACCGAGGTGAAACTCGACTGAGTCATCTCCATCATTCCATTCAAAGCGATGCATTCCAAAATAACTTCGGACGATTTGGGGAGTCGCGGGCTTGTTCCCGTCCTCGATCATACAAAGCATAAGGATAGTTCCGTTGACGAGAAAAATGAGTTGTCCGTTAGGGCGAAGCAAGCGGGAAGCTTCAGGAATCCATCTGTACGGGTCACACCAGATGCTCGCCCCGTACTCACTGATCGCAAAGTCAAAGGAGGCATCGGGCAGGGGAACCTTCTCTGCATTTCCGTGAATGAGAGGGAAGTAAAGATTGTTTTCTCGCTGCTGTCTCCTCGCTGTTTTGAGTTGCTCTTCGGAAATATCAATACCCGTAACGCGAGCCCCTCGCCTCGCGAGCCACGATGATAAATATGCAGTCCCGCATCCTAATTCTATGGCATCGAGGCCGTTAACATCGGGAAGAAGTCGAACTTCCTCTTCTGGAATGTGCCAGATACCCCAGTGAGGTTCTTCCTTCCATCCTTTTTCAACCAGATTTACATAATCTCGTGAGTATTTGTCCCAAGCTGCACTATTTCGTCGGACATGTTCAGGAAGCTCATCAGTCGGATTCATTGAAAACAGATCGTCATGAATCGTTGTGAGGATAAAAGTTCTCAATTATCACCAAAATTCAGATCATGAAAGCTTGCGAAAGCTTGAACGCTCTTTGTTTCTCACCCTGCTTAGTCTTCTCGAAGAAGTGAAAAAAGATGCTATTGTGATTACACTAGTATCTTTCAATAATGAGGTTCCGTGCATTTCAATACCCAAGTTTGTCGAGAAGCTCCAGCATCTCTTTGTCGCCTGCGGCTGGCGGCTTCCAATCCACCCTTACCACCTTCACTCCTTGCTCTTCTAGATCATCCGCGAAAGTAGACACGCCAATGTTGATTACTGCTAATCTCTTTCCTAGAATACTAGTAGATTCATCTATCATTTTGCTCATCGGATTTGCCTCCCGCCTTTCCACGTATTGCTATCATTGCCGCCCTCTTCGCAGCAGCCGCATTGCTGTGCTCTAAAATGACGCCTGCATTGCTCAGGATCTTTTTCTGATCGTTGATCCCCTGAAAGTCTCCCTTTGTCCCAATTATGGATGCAACCACCGAAAGATACCTGCCTGCCGATGAGGCAATTCCCTTCGCCTCACTCACAGCAGAAGCAAGCTCCGATGCGGGATCTGGATTGGAACCGTAGCCCAGTAGCACGTCGAGAAGAACAACCGCGACGCCCGGGTCCCTTGCTTCTCTCAGAATTCTCAGCTTTCGGAGCGTGAAGTCCATCATAGGATGAGCTCTTCCGACGACAAATTCTTCTGCCCCCATGTCAATGCAGAGATGCCCCGAAAGACCTTCAGCGTCGCCCTCGATAAGCATACTTTCGATCATGGGCGCGTTGGAGCGGATTTCTCCAAGCACGGGCATCATAACGACCTGAGCTTCGTAGCAAAGCGTTCCACCCGAGTAGAGACCTCGAACATATTTTTGGCTGGGAGAGAACTTTTGAAACTCGGAATTAATCACCTGTTGCCGCAACGTTTCATTGAGATTAATCGTCTCAGTGGGGGACTTGAATCCCAGCCTCCGGCACGCCAGGTTCGCAGCTTCCTCTAAGGTCGCAGCGGCATTGGTTCTTGTCCCGTTCAGTTCTGGATCCGCACCTAGGAAATTAACGATCACTGGTTTGCCGCATTTATCGACTTCTAGGAGAACTTTAGCTGCTGTAGATGGACTTGGCGGTTTTGAGATGAGAATTATAAGTTCTGTATGCGGGTCTTGACTCAGAAGTTTTACAGCTTGTATCATAGTCAGACCACCCACTCGATCTTTCAAGTCATTTCCCCCCGTGCCTATCGCCTGAGAGATCCCAACTCCAACAGAATCCAGAAGTGTTGAAACCTGTTGGACACCCGTACCTGACGCCGAAATTATTCCTACAGGCCCCGAAGCTTGCTCGTTTCAGAACCCCAGCACGATGTTGTTGATTATCGAGGTACCACAATCAGGGCCCTTCATTAACAAACCTCGAGAGGTTGCAATTTTCTTAAGCTCATATTCGTCTTCAATCGCAACGTTGCTGCTGAAGAGAAAAACGTTCAGCCCGTTATTCAGAGCATTTGATGCTTCGCGGCTGGCAAACTCCCCAGGAACCGATATGACAGCCATGTTCGCTTCAGGAAGCATCGAAAGCGCCGCGTTCAGCGTCTTTGGTTGAACCTTTTCCTGAGAAGTTGCCGTCCCCGCTTTGCTCGAAAGCAGCTCATCCAATTTGCTGAAAGCTTGATTCAGATATTGATTTTCTATTGCTTCGACAGCGACGATCATGTCATCCGCTCTGGTGGTTTCGATTTCAGCGCCGGTAAAACCAATGTCCTTCAATATTTTCTTGTTTAGCGGGGTGGCCATAACCGCAGCTGCTTGATTCACGCCCTCAAGCTTAGCTAGCTCGCCGGAAATTCTCAGCATGG
>JAPCJU010000104.1 GCA_027886795.1 Nitrososphaerota archaeon
GTTGCCTCCCGTACGCAAACGAAATCGACTTCGCCTAATCTCGTCACGTGGCCCTTGAACGTCTTGATCGGCCGGACGTTGGCGTAAAGATTGTATCTTTGCCGGATGCTTACCGCAACGCTTCTGGGAGACCCAGGAGTCCATGGAGTAGTAGTCGGACCCTTAAAACAAGCAACAGAAGTATCAAGAATCTTCCACGTCTCCTCCGGGATCAGAGTTTGGCCTCCATGCTTTTCCCACCATTCCAAGCCGGCATCGCAAGTAACAAATTCTGTACCAGTCCCAGTAGCTTTCAAAACTAGTAACATTGCTTCAACAAGTTCGGGCCCTGTCCCGTCTCCTCGAATTAGTGCAACTCGTTTCGCCAAAATAAAATCGATCTTGAGGCAGTGGTCTCGGTACTGCCCTTAGAACTTGATTTTTTTGAGATATTGCATTAAGGTTTTGGGTTAGCATCAGAACTATCGGCGATTCATTTGGGGATCGTAGTATTTGAAAAACTAGTGGAGAAGTTGGAATATATCCATAAATCTACTGAAAACCGTTATCTCCTGGTTTGTGATTTTGATAGTCCAAGATCTTGAGGAAGTTCATGTGACCCATTTGGAAGGGCTGGGATCTTCATACAGAATGAAGGGGTTCTTTACATTGAAAGTTTCGAATAAAGACGAACTCAAGATCAACTTTGAAGGGGTCGCTTTTGGAGGAAATTACGGAGGACACAACGTGAGCGTCAGCCTGTCTGACGAAGAAAAGGAAAACATCATCCGCGAAAAAAAATCAACCGAATCGGAGATTGAAGACCTCCTTTCTGAAGTTCAGAGGAAGATGCTAAACAACGAATTAATCGTGGATTACGAAAACATCAAACCAGAAGAACATGCGGACGGACTCGCTGGGATCTAGAAATCGATCTCGTTTTCGATAGCAAACGTTATTTTGAGGTGAAGCGGGGCCTTCTTGGATTGCCAAAGTGGAAATGTTATCGGTGCGGCGAGGTCTACGACGAGGAAGTCCCACCGGAAATTTGCAGTCGATGCAATGCTCGAGTATCTTTCTGGATAGACTGGACTGATGCTAATACTCCATTGGATGAACCTGTAAGCAAATTCATGACTCAAGAATTGTTGATGATAGATATCAACTCTAGCGCGTGGGATGCCGCGAGACTCATGCGAGAGAAAAAGACGGGGAGCATATTTGTTAGTCAAGCAGGACATCCCGTGGGAATCGTTACTGAAAGAGACATGTTGTACAAAATTGTGGCCGAAGATTTGCCAGCGGCTCACATAATGCTAAGAAAAATAATGTCGTCTCCTTTGATTTCAGTTTCAGAAGATACTCCCGTGAAGAAGGCATTAGAGCTCATGCAAGACAAGGGATTTCGCAGGTTGCTCATTACGAAGGAGGGAGTCGCAGTTGGTATGGTGAACCAAAACGATCTTGTCCTGACCGAGGAACTGAAGGTTGCTTCTGGCTAGGGGAATCCTTCTCCGAGAATCAAACTGCCCTTTCCAGATTCGTAAAAAATGGTGAGTTTTGTCTCGTCGTCGAACCTCAGGACAAAATAATTATCCTCTTCCTGTTTGTCATATTCGAAGCCCGTAATTTTTCTGTTTTCGAGGCGGGATGATAGTTCTTGAACTTGTTTCTCCGTGAGATTGTCGGAGAATCTATAGATCATGAAACAGCGGCAACGATTTTCGAATAAAAATTGATCGTCAGAATTCGTAAGGAATATAAGCAACATTTTTTCCTTCCTTTATGTCTTTCCAAAAATAGAATACTTTCGGCGACGCCTAATGAGCATAGATAACAAAAGCCAAGGTAATCTCTTTCGAGTCCAGCGCGCGGTAGATCGCTGTCCCAGATGTGGAAAGGGACCGATGGTTGTGGACACGGCTGGCGGGGAACTCTTTTGCAGCAATTGCGGTTTTGTCGTAAAGGAAAAAATTGAGGAACTTGGACCCGAGTGGAGGGCTTTCTCAAAGGAGGAGAAGGACGATCGAAGCCGAACTGGCGTTCCGTCGAGTCTTGCGATGCACGATATGGGGCTTGCTACTGTCATTGGAGTCGAGGATCGAGATGCCTCGGGCAAATCGCTGCCCGCTTCAATGAAAGCCACAATCGAAAGATTGCGGACCTGGGACGGTAGGAGCCAGGTCCACGAACCGGTCGACCGAAACCTCAGGCAAGCATTCAGCGAGCTCGATCGGCTCGCTGACAAACTGAACGTGAGCGATTCAGTCGTTGAAAAGGCAGCATACATCTATAGAAAAGCTCTGGAAAGAGGTCTGGTTAGGGGGAGATCAATCTCTGCTCTGATCGCTGCGTCGCTTTACGCATCATGCAGGGATACCGAGACCCCGAGGACTCTAAAGGACGTGTCGGGGGTGAGCAACGTGAAGAAGAAGGACATCGCCAGATGTTATCGGTTGCTCCTGAGCGATATGGATCTGAAAATGCCAGTCGTAGATCCTACAAAATGCATATCGCGGATCGCGAGCAAGGCCGGCCTCACCGAACGAACGAAAAGGCGAGCGTTGGAGATACTGAAGAGGGCTGAAGAGACAAGAACCTCCGCTGGAAAAGACCCGATGGGCCTCGCCGCAGCTTCTCTTTACGTCGCATGCGTCATGGAAAACGAAAACAAGACGCAAAAAGACGTCGCAGAAGCAGCAGGGGTTACCGAAGTTACAATACGCAATAGGTACAAAGGACTGAAGGCCGCGCTGAAGATCTAGCGTGTAGAGTCAATCTGACCGGAGACTAACTCGCTGCTGCCATCTTGCCGAGAATTCTTTGCTTTATCCGGTAAGCTTCAAAGATTTCTTCGGCTCCCGTCGAGATTTCCTTGGAATCCGATACTTCGTAAGCTGACTTTCTTACCGTAACCGACAAGTATGATTTGAAAGCGTGCAACGATCTGAAGAGATCAGATTCCGCATCGATGGCACCTTCAATCAATATGCTTTGGGTTTCTCCCTCCGATGCAAGAAATCGTAAGCTGGAATATCCCAAGTTTTCTTTAGCCTTTAGGCTCGCAAGCCATTTCGTCCAATTCTCAAAAGTTAGATCAATCGCATCCTTCCCATCAGTCTTTGGAATTCTATCCTTCAATTGATCAAGTAGCTGAAGTACGCTCGAGCCCTGATCTAAAACGGCCATTGAAAAAAGATCGTCAATCTCTTTGAGATCTTTTTTGGACGATTTTCCCGTGTTGAGAAATCGCTGAAACCGCGACGCAAGTTTTAGGACGTTCCTGCCGGTTTTCCCGGTTTCCTGCGCCTTGTGTTTCTTGCCAGTTCTAAAAGTCAATCGGCATCACAACCGAGTTCTGGATTTTAAAAGCTTGTCCATTTTCTAAACCGAAATCAAAACCTGACTCTTGCTTTGACTTTCTTTTCTAGATCCTCTCTCTGAAATAAATTGTTATATTTCTCAACAAGTAGTTTGGAGTACATCGCACATTCGTCATCATTCAGGTATTGAAACATGTACTGTCCGGCGTACGGACTGGGTGTGCCCTGGCGGGTATCAAATTCAATGTGAATTAATGGATCTCCTCGTCTGATAGTAATCGGCGATCTTTCGTTATTCAGGTTCACAAGTTCGAGCGCGAGCCTTCCAACAAATCCACTGTGAACCTTTACAGAATTCAAAAATGACAAACCAAGTCTTCCAAATTTACTTTTCGCCGTTAAGTGTCCCACCAAGTCGGGAGGTGTGAAAATGACTTCGTGAGAGATGACGTTTCGATGCTCGAGGTAGTTCAAAACTACTTCCTCTCTCACAGTGAGAACATATCCGTCGCCATCAAAGAGCTCATAATCAAAGGGGTAGATGCTCTTCTGGCTCTCTACTAATTTCACCAGTTCGCTTTTTCCTAATACGGTCATTTTCCTTGATTTCCAATATGGATTAAGGTATTTCACCGTATTGCCAGAGGGTTTAATCTGATTTCATTCAAAGCAAATATTGATACGGAGAACTCCAATCGATTTGAAAAGAGGGAAATTTAGATTGGACGAAGACGGTTTTGCAGAACTCCTGATGTCTGAAGATAGAAAGAAATGGCAGAATCCCAGAGATATTCTTCTACAGATCGGGGATTTCAAAGAAACTACTATTGCAGACCTTGCGTGCGGTCCCGGGTTTTTCACAATTCCGCTTGCAAACATGATCGACGAAAGTAGTAAGATCTACGCTGTTGACCACAGCTCAACGATGTTAAAACATCTGAAGACAAATCTAGAAAGATCGGTTCCTGCTGATTCTTTGAAACACGTTAGCATAATTGATGCCGATGTTACCAATACCACAATACCAGATCATTCAATTGACATCGCGATCTTTGCAAACGTCCTCCACGATCTCGACGATCCTAAATTGTTCTTCGACGAACTCAAAAGAATTTCAAGTACAAACTGTCGAGTCGTCGACATCGATTGGCACAAGCAGCGGGTTGATGACATGGGTCCTCCGCCGGAGATAAGGCTTTCGGAAAATGATTCAAGAACGTTATTGAATCAAAATGGCTATTATGTGGTCCATGCCCTAAATGCTGGACAGTATCATTACGGACTTGTGTGTAGGAGAAATTCGTAATTATGATAGGAAAGCGCCGGGGGTGGGATTTGAACCCACGAGACCAAATCGGTCACAGGCTTTCCGTTTGCAAGAGGATCGATTGTTGCTCGAATCATCTTGTTTGAAGCCTTGGTTCCAGGCGTACGCAAATTCTCTCAAGACCTCATTTTTATCTTGGCGAGAAACTGCGCCCTACCAGGATTCCTGCACGAATTCTTGAATCACTCAGAATATTATGCACTAGGCGACCCCGGCTCGAAGTTCGCTATCTTACTTCAATTGATTTTGTCGTCTCTTTTTCGGACTGCGTATTTCTATCTTTTTTCTGCTAAGCCGCCGCGTCTCGATCTTCTTTTTCCAGACTGTCCAATATCGATTCTCTCAAAAGAGATTCTGAGATTCCCTCAGATCCGAGCACCTCGTTTTTCGACTTCCACATTTTGGGATAAGTTCCAACCGCCATGATCACTCGCTTTGTGAGAGCCACGAGTCCATGTTCCTGCGAGATGATCTCTTTTTCTTCTAGTTGGGCTTCCGCAATCGCGACAAGTTCACCTTTTCCAGTTGTAATTCTCACGACCTCTCCCTTCTGTATTCCCCTGGAAATTGAGACAAC
>JAPCJU010000105.1 GCA_027886795.1 Nitrososphaerota archaeon
CTTCTCTGGTGGAAAGCACCTGATCTAGAATATCCAGGGGATTGAATTTGACCCGTTGGACTAATTCTATCGACTTAGGGAAAAACTCTTACAATAAATTGGAAAATATTTGACCGAACCAGATTTGTTGGAAACGAAAATAGTCCAGGTCGATGTGCCAGAAGGAACTAATGTAATCATCGGACAGTCGCACTTTATCAAAACTACCGAAGATATTCATGATGCCCTCGTTAATTCTGTACCTGGGATAAGATTTGGTTTGGCTTTTTGCGAATCATCGGGACCTCGGCTTATACGTTGCGAAGGATCAAACGAAGAACTGAAACAACTTGCAGCTAAGAACGCGATGGCAATCGGGGCTGGACATTCTTTCATTCTATATCTACAAGGCGCATATCCCATAAATGTGCTTAATGATCTGAAGAACGTCAGCGAGATTTGTCAAATTTTCTGCGCAACCGCAAATCCCGTCCAGGCAATTATAGTTGAATCGGAACAGGGGCGCGGAATTATCGGCGTCGTCGACGGCGCTCCGCCACTCGGAGTCGAGACCGAAAATGACGTTAAGGAGAGACGATCTTTCTTGAGAAAAATCGGCTACAAGCTTTAGCGATGGTTGAGGTTCTTTTCAGATTACACATCTCTTCATCTCATCTGGCTCCTCTTGTATCTTGAAATTAGGGCATACATCCCATCCACAGACCGCTCGGCCGTAGGGTACGCAGCAAATCGCTTATCCAGCATCCGTTCGTAAGCTACTTTCGCCATTTGCCCGCCTACAAACGCAATTGTGATTGGTTTCTTCTTTTCACCAGTTCCTACACTTTTGATTATGGATTCAGCGACCAATGTCGCATCGATGTTGGCTGTCTGGCAGAATAGTGCGATTATCGCATTAACGTCGTCCCTTTCAAATAGCACTTGCAGAACCTTTCGATATAGTTCGTCATCCGCGTTCGCTGTGAGATCGATTGGGTTCCGGATCGAGCCAAAGCTTGGGACGACCCCCCGGAGTTTTTCTTTGAGGTCGTCGGGGAGTTCCATAAGATCCATGTGTAGTTCTTCACACTTGTCGGTTGCGAGTACTCCGATCCCTCCACCGTTTGTCACGATGACCAAGTTCGGTCCGTTGGGGAGTGGATTTTCATTTATCGATTGAATCCAGTCGAAAGCCTGCGTCATTGTATCGGCACGGAGGACTCCGGCCTCATTGAAAGCCACATCAAAGATTCTGTCCTGCCCTGCAATTGAGCCCGTATGGGAACTCACCGCCATCGCTCCTCTCTTGGATCTTCCAGACTTTATCACGACGATTGGCTTTTTTGCGGCGACGATCTTGGAGGAATTGTAAAACTTTCTTCCATCTTTCAGTCCCTCCATGTAAATCAGGATTGATTTTGTAGACTCATCTCCTTCAAAATATTCGATCAAATCTGCGTCGTCCACGTCCGCCTTGTTTCCAATGCTGACAATCGCGGAAACTCCGTACTTTTCCTCGGTGGTCCAAGACATCAGCGCAAGTCCGAGCGCCCCGGATTGCGTGATGAAAGCAGTCTTTCCAGATAGAATGTAGTTCGGACCAAATGTACAGTTCATCCGGCTGATAGCGCAGAAAATTCCAAAGGTATTCGGGCCAACGAGCCTCATGCCGTAAGACCTTGAGACTTCAACAAGCCTCTTTTCCAGATCGGTTTTTCCAACTTCTCCGAAGCCCGAGGTGATTATTATTACGGCCTTTACGTCCGTCTCACCACATTCTTGGAGCACTTGTTCTACTCTCTCAGCAGGAACGACGATTACCGCCAGATCTACGGGGCGACCTATGGATCCAATCTTTTCATATGACTTGTACCCGAGGACAGATTTTGCTTTGGGATTGACGGGAAATATCTCGTCGCGAAATCCCGACAGCTTTAGATTGCGAACGATTTCATGGCCAATCTTTCCGGGGGTCCTTGATGCTCCAATTATCGCAATGCTTCGCGGTCTGAAAAAAGCTTCAAGAGTATCGGTTCTTTTTTCCGCAGCGCGACGGGTCGGGGAAATGGTGGTCAAGATTCTCTCTTCCACTCAATGTTTTGAGATCTTGTACCAGGTTCCGAGTGCGATCGCACATACTATGTTGTTGCCATCGCGCATTTCAGCTTCAGCGACAGCGGTCGTCCTACCATGGCGCAACTCCCTTCCAATTGCGAGAAAAGGCTCCTTTTTCAGCGGTTCCAGAAAATTAACCTTCAATTCGAGAGTAACTTGGTCGAATCCTGAATTGTTTGACATGACAGCGAGACCTCCCACATTATCCAGAGCAAACGAGATGATTCCACCGTGTACCATGCCGCCGTGTCTAGCAACATTATAGCTGAATGGAAAACTTAGCTCGGCGTACCCCTTTTCGATTTTTCTTACGCTAAACTTCGCCAGAGAAAATAATCCGCTTTCACTGCTAAGGAACTTTTCAACTTCTTGTTCAACACTCCGACCATTGTTCTTGACAAGTTCAAAAACGCCCTTGAAACCCCCGGAGCTCTTTAGAAGTTCCTCGAAGCTCATTTGATTCGCCTAGTCGATCGTAATCATTTAACGTTTGACTGACTTAGCAGTGGGATTACTTGTTCAAGTCTCACTTAAACGATGTCAAGAACCCTACTATACAATCTCTGATCGAGACAAGAGTCACGTGCTGCGTTTCGCGACCATCGGTAGGAAATTTTGACATCCGCATCACCCTGAAATAAATTGGCGGGTGAGGATCGAACTGGAACCAATCGAGGAACTTTGCAGCAGGGCTGTACTTTTCGTGGTAAAGTTGTCTCAGTCCTATCTTAGTGAGTGAAGAAGCCATGGCGCCTGGATCTCCCAGAACTACGGCAGATTCGGTGTCGGCCCTCGTCTCGAGTACTTTACCAACGGCGAAGATTGCTCCGAAGGCGAGTATGAAGTAAAAGATGCCGAGATACAGGAGCAAAGGAAACCAGAGGTAGAACCTTCCGATGAACTCGAAAGAAGTTAAGGCAAACAAGATTACTGGATCGTGACCCTTAATGTGCCCTAATTCGTGTCCGATGACGGCTTCCAGCTCCTCATCGTTCAGGTCTTCAAGCGATCCTGCAGTAATCATGATCGATGAATGCGTGGTCGAGATCCCCGTGGCTGCGGCGTTTGAAACTACGCTGTTGGCGATGACTATCTTTGGAGGCGATCGCTTGAATTTAGTGGCGACCTTCTCCACCAATTCATAGACGTTCCTCGTCTTGATTTCAATATCATTCATCCTTGCAGTGATTCCATGTGCAGCCAGGATTCCCAGAATTGTCGATTTGGCAGATTCTCTTGTCGCGATCGTAGCCGGTATTCCAATGCTCTTAGTCACTTCGTCCCTGATCTGAGGCAAGATCTTCTTTCCATGAGTGTAAAGGGCCTTGACGGTATCCGGATTTGACCTCACGCTGACTATCGTCACTAGCGGCCGCTTAGCGGTTGGGCGAACGTTGCCAATGTTGAGGGCAAGCCTGTCGGAAAAAATGAGGTACACAAACTGGAAAACAATCATTATGAAAATCGCGATAGGCCCAATTAGGAAAAACAAAATGAAACTGAAAAATAGAAATGTCAAGAAAACGTTTGTTGCATTTCCACTGAAGAGCCTCTTCAGTAGATTTTTTGTAACAGATTTCTGTTGTCCTGGAGCTTCAGAATGCTCGTCGGTGTTTCCGCCTATCACGAAATATAGGCTGCTTTGTTTTGCATGCTGAAAATACGACCACACGATGCTTTGAACATCGTCGATTACCCTCGAAGAGAGATTTGTTTGAGCTAAATTACTTTTGTCAAAATCATCAAAGTATAGTTCCACGGCCGTAGTGTTGATTGCCACATGGTTCGAAAGCGCTACTGTCGCCAAAGATTCGGGAAGCAAAATCTTCCATGATAATTCGATTCCGGTTCGGGATGTTACCCTTTTGTACGAGCCTAGCTCAATGTATCGAAGGTTCGGATTGATGTAATATCTCTCGATTGCCTCAGCTAATCCACTGACCGCAGCATCAGGAATATTTTCTTGTATAACGATGCGTTTTGTTGTTGAAGCGGTTATCACTTTATACTCAGATCTTAAATGCCAAACCACGTTGACTTTAGCTATATGCATCTAAACACATTTATCGATAACCGATAGACGCGGTTGTGATCGGGACGATCGGATTAGTTGCGAATGTCCCAAGGGTCGGTACAGCGTAATTTAAGGCATATAAATTGACGCATACGCGGGCAGATTGCCTTCATCGGAACTTTCCTCAAAAACGAAATTAGATCGCTGCATCAAGACCGGAAAATTGAAGGAAGTCAAGAGTGACTCATAGATTGAGTGTTCAAATATTCATGATGAAGATAGATCGCTCTAACAGTATGTGGCCTGTTCCTGATTCCGGCGAGAAAATGAACTGCGCTGGAGTTATTTTAGAGGAGAAAACTGCTCTTTCTCTTTAGAAATTGATGAAATATTCTTTGAAGCGAGAGCATCTTTCTCTTCGTCGGTGAGATCTCTCATATGAACGCTAAATGTTATTGTCCCATTGATTTCCACACCAACTGGCATGCCAGGAAATCTAACGCTGGTCCTTTGAAAGTTGACATCAACTTCTGATTGTTTGTTCGCCAAAGCAGTTATCAATCCGTCGAAAAACCCTCTGGTGTCCTCCATTTCTTTTTGAGTCATGCTTATTCACTGGTATCTGGAAGTAGATGCGACGCAGTATTTACGAATTCTCTCGATGGCCTAGAAATCGTCCCCTTTGCAAAGTCAAATCGCTCTAGATGACGTATCCTCGAACCCATTATCATTTACTTGAAAAATTGTCCTGAGAGTTCTATACGCAGAAAAGTTTGATATTTTCTTTTATTCTCTCGGGCAATTGCTTCAAGCAAATGCAAAATTTGAGCTCTTTCAGGATCCAAGAAGGACAGAAAGTTATCCTCGCAAATCTAGATCCAAACGATACATCTTTCGCGGACGAGAAGAAAGGAGAATCAAAGGATGATACAAAGAAATTAATCTCGAATCTTGATCGGCTTCAGGAAATATTGTACGCTGAGAATAAACACAAAGTCTTGATCGTGCTTCAGGGAATGGACACGTCGGGTAAGGATGGCGTGATCCGACGAATCTTTGAGGGAGTAAACCCGGC
>JAPCJU010000106.1 GCA_027886795.1 Nitrososphaerota archaeon
ATCATTGGCAGCATCATCTCCAATGAAATTTTTTACGGACACCGGAGGGCTAAAGCCGAAGGCCGATTAAATCAGATAGCTCCCGTTAGCATCGTAATCGAGGAGGCCCCGAGAGTTCTGTCTGCCGAAGCCATCGCGCAATCTTCGAATATCTACAGTACGATAGCGCGCGAGGGTAGAAAGTTCAAGGTTGGGCTCGTTGCGATAACTCAGCTCACCAGTGTCATCCCTCAGATGGTTTTGACCAACATGAATACGAAGATCATTTTGGGAAACGAAATGGTTGCAGAGCGGCATGCTGTGATGGATAGCTCGGCCCAAGATCTTTCAGACGAGGACAGGACGATCGCGAGCCTCGATAAAGGGGAGGCAATCGTCAGCAGCATATTCACTAAATTTGCAGTCCCTATCTACACGCCGCTGTTCGAGAAAGTCGTTGCCGAGAGCAAACAAAATTCGAAACATGATCCGTTTGATTTGAGCAAAGAGCGCATCTCGCTCTAGGTGTTGTAATTGAAATTCGCTCATATGTCAGACATTCACCTAGGCGCATTTCGCGATCCGGTTGTCAAACAGATGGAGAGGCAGGCCCTCGAAGACGCGGCGAAGAAATGCATCGAGCTCAATGTTGATTTCGTCCTGATCTCGGGGGACATTTTCCACGTGAGCATCCCTGATCTAACGGTGGTCAACGAGACAATTCGCACTCTCCGCTTACTGCAAAATGCAAGGATCCCCATTTACGCAATTTACGGCAGCCACGATTACACTCCCAACGGAACATCCATCATCGACATACTCGACACCGCCGGTATTTTGACCAACGTGATGAGGGCGAAAGTAGACGACGAAGGTTATGTGTTGCTTGAATTTGTCGTCGATCCGAAGACTGGTGCAAAACTAACCGGGATTTCTGCCAGACGGATTGGTCTTGAAAGTAAGATCTACGAGAAGCTCGACAAGAACCGGCTGGAGTTAGAAAAAGGTTTCAAGATTTTTGCATTCCATAGCGGGATAACAGAGTTCAAACCGGCGTTTCTTTCCGAGATGGAGACGGTGCCGATAACCTATTTCCCTAAAGGTTTTGACTACTACGCAGGAGGGCACATACACATCGCCGACGAATTTACTCTCGCCGGATATCCGAAAGTAGTTTTTCCAGGTCCTCTGTTCACCGGCTATGGCAAGGACATCGAGGATACCGCAAGAGGCACAAAGCGCGGATTTTACCTCGTGGAGTTTGATGAAAAAGTAAGGAAAGTGCAGTTTATTGAAAACAAACCCTTTGATGGTGCGTACCTCGAGTACGATGCATCAGGCAAAAATTCTCTCCAGGCGAGAAAAGAACTTTCTTCGAAACTTGACGCATTTGATCCCAACGGCAAAGTCGTCGTGGTCAGGGTAAAGGGTGAGCTCGCGGGTGGCAAGACCACTGACATTGATTTCGCAGAGTTAGGGCGCAAGCTGACGGTCAGAGGTGCGACTTATGTCCAGTTCAATCGTTTCAGCCTTTCCTCCAAGGAGTTCGAAGCAAACAAAATAGCTGGAGAGGATCCCTCGCAAATTGAGGCAAACCTCTTCAGGGAAAATATCGGAACGGTAAAAGTTTCGCAGCCCAATCTGAAGGGACAGGAGGGAGTTAACTCTGCACTGGATCTACTCAAGGCAACTCGCAATCCGCAAAAGGTCGGAGAATCAAAGGGAGACTATTCGGATCGGATTGTCAGGTCTGGGATCGATGCCTTGAAACTCAAGAAAGAGTTCGAGGAGGAAATGAAATGATAATCAAGAAGTTGAAGCTCGAAAACATTCGGAGCTACAAGAACCAAGAAGTGGACTTTCCCCTCGGAAAGACGCTCTTTGAAGGAGATATTGGATCGGGCAAGTCGACGATTCTCATGGCAATCGAATTTGGACTCTTTGGGCTCGGCTCGGAAAAGGCGGGTTCCTTGCTGAGGGCTGGCGAGAGCGAAGGTTCAGTCTCCGTCGTGTTCGAATCCGGGAACAAGGAATACACCGTTCAGCGTCGTCTCGTGAAAAAGAAAAATTCATTCAGCCAGGAAGATTGTGTCCTAAAAAGTTCGGAGGGTACGAAATCTTATTCTGCTACCGAGATAAAGGAAAAGGTACTTGACATTCTAGACTTTAACGAGCCGTCAGATCCAAAGGCGCAGAGCTTCATCTACAGGTACGCGATCTACACACCGCAGGAAGAGATGAAGGCTATCCTGACGCTACGGCCGGATCACAGACTACAGACGTTGAGGAAAGCGTTCGGCTTGGAGGAGTACAAGATCGCGGGCGAGAATTCAAAGTCTGTCGCTAACGACATCAAGATCAGATCAAGAGAATTCGCCTCGATGGCAGATGACATCAAGGAAATTAGGGCGAAGATCGATCAGCTCAAACTCTCAATATCTCAGAAGAAGCAAAATCTAGAATCTCTCCGTCTCGAGCAAGCCCAGGTAAGTGACATGCTTCAGAACCAGAAAATAAAACGAGATACACTTCGCACCGAACAACTGAAACTTAAAGCAGAAACTGGCAAGGTAGACGCCTTGCTAAAGTTAATTGAGGAGAAAAAGGGAGAAATCAAGACGGCCCAGTCTCAATTAGAATCGAATCGTGTGAAGATCAAGCTCATTCAACCTAAGGTGACAGAATTGGCAACCATCACTAATCCAACTGAGCTCCCTCAAAAGGAACTGAAGGTTGAGATTTCGAGCTTGGAAGAGGAACTCAAGAAACTGCGGACTCTGGAAACTCAAATAGATTCTAAGTTTCGAGATTACAAGGAAATTCTTGAGATAGGAGTTTGTCCTACCTGCGATCAAAAGATCACGCGCGATTTCTCGGAGGTTGTGCATCACAAAGAAAAGGAACTTCGGGAAACAAAAGAGAAAGTGGGTTCTTGCGACGAGAATCTAAAGATGAAGAAAAATCTTCTTGATTCGAAGGTCCAATTCGACCAAGCGCAGTCGAAGCTCGAAGACCTAGGAAGAAGCATCTCGGAGTACGAGGAAAACGTCAAGATCTGGAAGGCAAAGTTCGATGAAGCTTCCAAAGCCAAGGAGAGCGCGACGGGAGAGTTGACAGATGTGCGTGCAAGCGTGCAAAGACTGGAAGATGTGAATGCCGACCTTGCAAACCTTGAAGGGCGGATCTCAAAATCGGAAGATGATGCAAAACGCATCGCCGCAGAAATTTCGTCCGGCGAGGCTCACTTCCACGATTGGGAAAGACAAACAAAAGACTACGAGGATTCAATCGAGAAAAAGCTAGAAAAGAAATCGAGGTCTGACAAGCTCAACGAGTACCTGATCTGGGTCCAAGATTATTTTTTGCCCACCCTAGAAATGGTGGAGAAGCATGTGATGGTTAACATTAACCAGGAGTTTGATTCACAGTTCCAAAAGTGGTTTGGAATGCTCGTTGACGACCCGGGGAAACAGGCGAAGGTAGACGAGGAATTCACTCCCATGATCCAACAGGACGGATTGGACCAGGATGTTTCTTACCTGAGTGGAGGAGAGAAGACGAGCGTCGCTCTCGCATACAGATTGGCTCTGAACGCGATCGTAAGGAAAGTTTCTACCGGAATGAATTCTAATTTGCTGATCTTGGACGAGCCGACAGATGGTTTCAGCAAGGAACAGCTTTCAAAAGTGCGCGAGATCCTAGATGAAATCCAGAGTCCCCAGATTATCTTGGTGTCGCATGAAAGGGAGCTCGAAAGTTTCGCAGATCAGGTGATCAAAGTTTCAAAGACTAATGGTGAATCGAGTATTTTGATCGTCAACTAGAATCTTCGTTAAGTAATTTTCTTCATAAAATCTTACGGCGGAACGACGATGCCATGGGTTTGCATCAAAATCCGTTCGCCGAGCCTAAACCAAACGAGGAAGGTGACACGAAAGTATAGAATTAAATTAGCGCACTGACTAGTCTCGATCTAATTGACCGACGCTGCGCAATCCACCAAAAGTGAAAGCTTCAAAGCTGACCGGAGACTTGCAGCCATAATGTTTACGGATATGGTTGGTTTCACGGCTCTTTCACAAAGGAATGAATCCCTTGCGCTGGAAATTCTGAAGGCCCACCGGGAAATTCTTCGTCCCATTTTTTCAACGCACGGTGGCAGAGAAGTTAAGACGATTGGAGATGCGTTTCTCGTGGAGTTTGGAAGCGCCCTCGAGGCCACGAGGTCTGCTTTCGAAATGCAAAAGTCCCTCAATGAATTTGACGCCCACTCGCCAGCTGAAAAGAGAATTCCAGTCCGCATCGGAATACACGTCGGAGACGTGGTACGAAGCGAAAATGATGTCTATGGAGACGCCGTCAATATCGCCTCGAGGATTGAAGCTCTTGCTGAACCGGGAGGAATCTGTATTACCCAGCAAGTCTATGACCAGGTCAAAAATAAATTTGAATTCCTAATTGCCAGCATCGGCAAACGTGAACTGAAAAACGTAGAATCGCCAATTGAGATTTATAAAATCGAACTTCCATGGAAAAACAAGACTGAGGCTTCGAAATTGGATCTAGACCGTCGTCGCCTTGCTGTGCTACCACTTGTCAGTCTTACATCTGACCCCGAAGATGAATTTTTCTCCGACGGTTTGACCGAAGAAATGATTTCAACAATTTCTCAGATTCAGGAGTTACGTGTGATCTCCCGGACGTCGGTTATGCGCTACAAGAAAACTGGCAAGAGCTTGAGCGAAATCGGCCGGGAGTTAGGCGTTGGCTCAGTACTTGAGGGAAGCATACGCAAATATGGAAAGAAAATTCGAGTCAGCGCTCAGTTGATAGACGTAGAGACTGACGAGCACAAGTGGTCTCAAAATTACGATCGAGATCTTTCTGACGTTTTCGTGATCCAAAGTGACATTGCGAAAAACGTAGCGGACTCGTTGAAGATTCGGCTATTGGAAGAGGAAAAGCGGCAGATACAAAAAAACCCAACAAGGAGCAGTGAAGCGCACAGCCTTTACCTAAAAGGACGCTATTTCTGGAACGAAAGAACCGAACAGGGTCTCAGGCGCGCGCTTGAATACTTCAAGAGGGCGATCGAGAAAGACCCCGATTACGCGCTAGCCTATGTAGG
>JAPCJU010000107.1 GCA_027886795.1 Nitrososphaerota archaeon
AGAAGGGTACTCTATGCCCGCGCTGACAAAATCGCGAACTGCAAGCTGAATTGTACTTGTTACCGGGTCTTCGCTTTCATCGGGGAAAGCCCTGTACTGGTCAACTACCTGTTCAGATACAGTGATGGGATAACTGCCGATCACAGTAGTGGAGGGAAAATTGTTTTTCTTTTTATGCGATTTTCTTTCGGGCAAGCTCAGTACCTTCTTTCATTACTTCTAGTTTCTTGAACGCAATCTCCCAGTTTCTAGTCCTCAGACCGCAGTCGGGATTGACTGAGATCCTCGAAGGATCTCCCAACAACTTTTGCGCGAAAAGTATTCTGTCCCTCACAAGTTTTGGCGATTCAATCACGTTTCTTCCATCGACAGTAGCGCCGTTGCCTGGAGACCCTGAATAATCATGTACATGAGTAACGCCTAAACCGAACCCGCCTTCGTATCCCTCCTTTTCGAAATATTTGAGATCAAGGTAGCCTGGCCTCGTCTTTTTGTCGACTCCTAGATTTGTACTGTCCCTGTTTGCAAACTCTAGAGCCAGCTGGGAGATGTCCTTGAGCGCAACGGAGTACTTTGCCAGAAGCTTGTAATCGCTGTAGCAGTTGTGCAGGCTGAATGTGCAACCATTGAAGCCGGCCGTGAGAGCGTTTATCGCGTCAACAAAGAGCTCCATCTCTTCGTCGTCAGGACGAGTTGTTATCGCTGGTTCGTCGATCTGAATCCATTTCGCTCCGTTCTTTATGAGTAATTCAATTTCCGGCCGGAGGGCACTCTTTACCAAGTCGAGGATGAAGTTCCTCCGGGCTTCGAAGTAGGTCTTCCTCAGGTCGATTCTCTTCGAGGATTTCTTCTCCCGTGCTTTAGTTTCATAAAACTCGTTGAAGGACCAATCGACGACGGTGTATGGTCCGGTTAACGGAATTTTGATTTCGTCTCTGGCATGTGACTTGACAAACTCGAATTCTTCCAGATGAATCGGATGCTCGAAAGCCGGTGGGCTAATGATTGCTCCCTTTGTGAAGTATTTGAAATCAAAGGAGTGTACAGAGCCGAGGAGCTTGAAACCCTGGATGTTCCTAACGAGATGTTCGTACATCTCGACCCTCCACTGCTCGCCCGAATAGACTCGATCCAGTCCGACCTTCTCAAACATCGAAAGGACATAAACTACAGAGAAATCCCGAATCATCTCCTTCTCCTGTTGACTGGGAGGAGTAGTTGACTTTGACCTTTCCTTCAGAAAGCTCACGAGTTTTTGGTAATCAGGAACTTTGAGTTTCTTACCCCAGAATTCAGCCTCCTCGATATCTTTTTCAGAAATTCTGGAATCATTGGAAACTCCTTTCACCCTCCATCCAGGTTTTGCGATGCTGCCGATTTCCTGCAAAGGGAAAATAACAGTCATTGGAGTCTTAGCTTGTTTTGACAATGCTCAGTTCAACCTCTTTCGAACGATTTCTGATGCTTTTCCGATAGATCTGATTTTTTCATCTGCGACATTTCTTGGAAGATACTTCAGTTCTGAGCTCGGAAGTATCACAAGTCCTGCGGGCTTTAATGTCCTTACCGCTTCTTGGCAATAGTCCGCGATCCAATCCGGAGATTCGACTAGGGAGTTTCTGCCATCTATACAACCACATGCAAGACCCTTGTCTCCGAACCTGACCTTTTCGATCGAGTCAAGAGAGGTCTGCGTGAAATCGACGCCAATTTCCGAAACGCCTTCGAGATCTATCAACCTGTCTAAGATCTGGGAGCAGTCGCCAAAGTAGGTGTGGAGACTGATTTCGAGCGGGGGCGATTTGAAATTGTCGTTAAAGGCCGAGATGAAAGCCTTCAGCTCTTTCTTGTTTGTTAGGGCGGAAACGCCGTATCTGAAAACTAATGAAGGTTCGTTTATCTGAACCGATTGAAAACCCAATTCCCTGAGAGCCTTCAAGAGTTTCTTTAGTACTTTGGCAAAATCTTCGACCAGATCTTGCTTCGATTCATATTTCCGATCATCGACAAGACTCGCGAGTGTGTAAGGACCGGGTATCGATATCTTTCTTTTTGTCTTGCCCCCGTCTGCTAAACTCAACGCGGCCATTTCCTCGTAATTCTTAATGAAATCCGAAGCTTCCGGCAGTTTTACTTTCTTGACTACAGATGGTTTTCTGAAAAAAGAATTTGTGTCAAACCACCTGGAAAGATCAGCTCCACTCTTCAAGCCGGATAGACACTCGGAGAAAGGACGAAGAAAATCCTGCCACAACAATTGACCGTCTGAAATTCTGTCAAAACGAGATTCCATTTGCAACTTGACCAAGTTTTTTGCATCCTCTTCAAAAGTCTGGTCGAGAGATTCCCTCGTTGCACGGCCCCTGTCGTAATCGCGTGATACTCTAACTGTATCCTCAGAACGAGGATGGATCCCAGTCAGAGTTGTCTCTACATTGTAAGTCATGAATAAATTGCACGTCTTTTTTCCAAAGAAAGTAAGCAAAGGGTATTAATGCTAAATTGTCTCCGATATTCCTTTGGGAATATTTTCAGGAGACGAATATTATCGGCAAGAAACGGTTAAAAAGAGTGGAGGCCCTGAAGCTCAAAAATAATTGGTTTTCCCAAATGAACTTGGAGATTTCTTTTTCCAGTAATCCTATCGTTTCTAAGATGCCTGTGGAGTTTGTCGAAAGAAAGGGAAAGGGACATCCCGACACAATTTCTGACAGAGCATCCGAGGAGCTCAGCATCGCACTCTGCGAATATTATCTTTCAAACTTTGGGCGGATTTATCATCACAACGTTGACAAGTGCGTTCTCGTCGGAGGTCAATCTGATGTCTCATTTGGCGGAGGCAGGGTTACTGAACCAATATACCTCCTTCTTGTGGGACGCGCCGCGGCAAAAATCGCGGGTAACGAGGTTCCGATTGAAAAGATCGCGCAGGACACGACTCTCGATTGGATGAGCCGCGAGCTGCACGCCCTCGACACAAAGACAGACATCAAGATTGCCACGAAAATAAGGCCGGGCAGCGTTGACCTGGTGCAGAACTACGATCTGAATGACAATATTCCTTTGTCGAACGATACCAGTTTTGGAGTCTGGTATGGACCGAATACAGATCTTGAAAACGTGGTTTACAATGTCGAAACTGAGCTAAATTCGAAAGACACCAAAAAGAAGTATCCTGCGATCGGCGAGGACATCAAAGTCATGGGTGTTAGGCGCCACGACGAGATCAACCTCACGATCGCTTGCGCCATGGTTTCACGGTTTGTAAAAGACGAGGCGCAATACAGCGAGACCAAAGACGTGGTACTGGATATCGCTCAAAAGGTCGCTAGCAAGTTCACCGACTTGGAAGTAAAAATCAGGGTCAACACCGCAGACAATTTTGCAAAGAAACTGTACTACCTGACGGTTACGGGCACCAGCGCGGAACATGGAGACGACGGACAGGTAGGCCGGGGAAACCGGGCGAATGGTCTCATAACGCCCTTCAGGCCCATGACTCTTGAGGCGACAGCGGGCAAGAATCCGATTAACCACACCGGCAAGATATACAATATTTGCGCAAGCACGATAATCTCCGCAGTGTTAAAGGAACATTCAGATCTGGAGCAGACAAGCTGCTACATTGTTTCTGAGATTGGCAAGCCGATAAACCAGCCTCAGGCTATCAACGTGGAACTCTACTCGCAGAGGACACCGAAACTCGAAAAGGACGTTCAGTCTATTGTGGAAGAGAAAATCAAAGATCTTCCGAACCTCTGGAAGACGATAGTAAAGAGAGAACATTCAATTTACTGAAAAGATTATGAGGAGTGCCCTAAGCGGGGGCACTCTATATCTTCTCTTACTGTTTTCTACATCGTCGCTTTTGAAAGAAGTTGATCTACATTTTCCCAGTTAACGACGTTCCAGAACGCATCGACGTACGCCCCTCTGTCGTTCTTGTACTGGAGATAGTAGGCGTGCTCCCAGACATCGCATACTAGCAGTGGTGCCGATGTCTGCGAAGATAACAGGTTGTGTTTTTCTGCTTGGAGCGTCAAAAGCTGATCGCTGGTCGGATCGTAAACAAGCATTCCCCACCCCGACCCCTCGACCTGTTTTGCAGCAGCTCCTAGCTGCCCTTTGAACGCGTCGAAGGATCCAAAGTCCTCGTTGATCTTATCAGCCAGTTTGCCACCAGGCTTTCCTCCTCCACCAGCCTTCATGTTCGGCCAGAATATTGAGTGCAAAACGTGACCGGCGAGGTTGAAACTAAGGTCTCGCTCTACCGCTTTGAGGTCGACACCCTGCCATGCATTCTTTCGACCTGTATCGAGCTTGTCTAACGCAGCGTTTGCCCCGTTGACGTAAGCTAAATGATGCTTATCGTGGTGAAGCGTCATAATATCCTTTGAGATATAAGGCTCGAGCGCATCGTACTTGTAAGGAAGATCCGGAAGTGTGTATTTCTTTACCATAAAAAGCGAAAGCGCCTGCCAGATTTTTAAAAGTTTCAGAACTTTCGTTAACTAGAAAGCTGCATTACTTGTTGAGTACCCCCGGCTAGAGTACCTGGGAGGAAAAAATTTGGATTAGACCTTGACGAGCTTTCCGTATCGGCCGATGTTTAGCTGAACTTCGCCACGAAACGCTTTCGTGTAACCATTCTCGATTCTAACCTTGTCACCAACGTCAACCTGGTTTATCTGCTCGCCCCACAGAGAGAGCTTTATCGTGCCACTGTCGTCTTTGATCGTTGCATCTGCGACATTCGAAGATCCCCCGGCTCGAAGATTAACGGACCTCACATCTCCCTTCTCGATGACTTCCCCTTCTACATCCACTCGGCTTTGTTCGCCCTTAAGATCGGCAATTCTCAATTCGTTGTAACGTCGCAATGCTTCGTACGAGTTATTATTTAAACTGTTTAGATCGAGTAGGATATCATTTTAAAATTGATTTGAATACAAGGAAAATTGCGGACCTGAAAAATCTCGATTTGTCAGTTGTGAATCTGGTAATCTACGCCGCCATCGTTACCTTGGTTTCCTTTGCTGTTTGTTTTCTTGGAACTAGGTATTTGGTTTCATACCTCCAGAAAAAGAAAA
>JAPCJU010000108.1 GCA_027886795.1 Nitrososphaerota archaeon
AGCGGATGCACAAAAGCCGGTGGCAAATGTAATTGACGATAACAGGAAGAAAACGTGTTTCTCTAGATCACTCGAAGAATCCTCACTCGGACTGAATATCTTTTGGGAAGTTGCCCTAAATCATTGAATGTTTAATTGAATAGTCACGAAGATTCCCATTTTCAGGTCGAATAATTTCCTTCTCATGTATCCCACAATTCAGAATGGATTAGCATATATCTGAGCAGGCACCGAAGCTCTCTCAAGGGAAAATTTACGGCAGTGGACTATTCTTACACTATCAAGGCCTGACACTATCGAGATCCGATATATTTTATGGCGTCAACTCTTTATCAATAAAGAAACCTAGGCTCCTGTCTGATTTAATGCATCAATAGAATTTGACTGTTAGAAGATGCTGAGAGAGCAATAATTGGTGCACGCTCTTTCACTCAGGCCCACAGGCTAAGCGCGCAGGCCGTCAAGCTAATTTGACATAAAGCTACGATTAAATCACCCTTGGCCAAGCATGCTGGCCGAATCTTTCAATGAGCACAGAAAACAATGGATATCTAAACGACTCATCCTCAGCGACTTCAATGCCTTCGTATTCACAGATGGCAGAGACTCAACAATCCCAGCAGGTCATGGCAGTTGAGTTCGACATATCTGTGAAGGACTGGTGGATCGAGGGTGGGAGACTTGGAATTCCAAAGGAATATCGTCAGTACTTTCCGAAGCCTGGAGAACCGATCGTCCTAATTGACTACGAGGGTAGGATGTATCGGTCGAAGATGCATAACTTGTGGCAGGGCGTTGATGTAGGTCGGATCGACGGAATAAAGCCCTTTTACAAGAATCACTCGATCGTGACCCCCGGAACGAAACTCCACATCAAAGTGACGGGGAAAAGTACTGCTGTCGTCATGTTGTCGGAAAGACCTGCTCGCCAAATGATCCATTAGGCGCGTAGGTTACGCGATAAGCAACGGTAGTCCCAAAAGGGAGCCGTTGTCTAGATTTTTTTCCGAGAAATCGTACTTATGCAGTTCTTGGAACCGTGTATCTTTCGTGTACGCGATAACGTAGATAACGATCGTCAGGCGAAAATCTTGGTGGATGTGGACTGACTACTTCCTCTGATCCGCACTTTCCGCATTTGGATCCGATGGTGTAACTTTGGCATACCTTACATTTCAGAAGGAGTTTATTCAATCTGCTTTCTGGATTCCTCTCTTGTAAAACTGAATTTGCCCTTACTCTTTTCGATTACTGTCTTTATCCGCTCCAAAGCAGCTTGAAGGGCCCTTTCGGCAACCTTGTAGTTTTCCGCCTTTACGATTAGCCTGTAACGGGGCGTACCGAGATATGTGACCTTGATCTGGACGCCGGAGGTCTTCACATCTTCACCCACTCGTAGAGCGCTCTTGATTACTTCGATGCCATCTGATGTTTTTACTCTGATATCCATAACGCCCCTTACTTCGACGATGGGGATCGAAATCTTTTCCTCAGACACCGATTGTAGAATTTCAGACAGACGGGAGTCGAGCCCGAGTTTCTGTAGAGCCTTTGGCCCGCGCCTCGCGACATCCTCAAACCCTTCGTACAGTGTGTTGTACTGGTTCTGAACAGCGTCAGTTATGACTCGCAAAGACGGTTCGTCGGCAACGAGCCTTGCCTTCAGCGCGTCGGTAATCGTCGCGGCTTTTTCGGACTTTTTGACCTCAATTATTTTCGCTTTCCTTTCTTCGCTCGCAACCTGTCTCAGAGAGAGATCAATCTCTCTCCTACCCTTGTTTACCCGGATTACCTTTAGGACTATTTTTTGGCCGGGCTTCGCATACCTTTCGATGTCACGTACCCAACCCGTAGCAATTTCGCTTATGTGGAGAAAAGCTGGAAGTTTTCCATATTCATCCAAACTAACATAAACGCCGTGCGCCGTGATTTCCTTCACGGTGGCAAGAACAAGTTCGCCTTCCTCCGGCATGGCCTGGGGCAGGTGGGTAGTATCTTCTACAGTCATTTGTTTTGCATTATTCTCCTTGTTCTAAGATTCCGATTAATAATACCGAAACCGGGGTAAATAGGTTTCGCAGAAGCGAGACGAAAGTTCAGGAAATGCTAGGCAAACTGTGATATCAAGTGTAGTCGAGACGCTTGACTTCAGCGCCAAGACTCTCCGAATGCTCAACCTTTCCGCCGGTATTGTACGCTAGGACTTCGCCACACTGCTTGCACTTTACTTCTTTAGTGCTATTCGAATAAAACACGTTTTCCGTTCCGCACTTTACGCAGGTTCCCGAAAGAAACTCGCTTTTAGGCCTGGGAACGCTAATCCTCTCTTTTCTAACCATACTGTTTCCACTCACTTACAATTTAATTAGGTTGCTACTGCGCGATCTCGAGTTTTCTCAGTCGAATCCCCAAGCGGGGAACGATTGTACCGCACTCTTTGCACTTTAGTCTCAGAACAACCTTCTTCGTCGTCTTTGCCGTTCTGACCAGTTTCGGGAACTTTTGCCCTCCGTATCCGTGGATATCTTCTTCGTGTCTCCTAGCACCGACGGCGGTGGCCCGTTGCTTTCCGGCCTTGTAAATACTGACCGAGTGAAGCGTATGCTTATTGTCTTTTGGACAATAGGTCATCATTTCTTTTACCATTTTCATTTTTGATTAACTACATCCTCTGATTTTTCTTAGATCAAAATAACGTCTTTGAAAAACGCAACGATTAGCTTGGATTCCTTCCCTTATTAACCAATCTAGTAGGACCACGACTTTCTTAGAAGAGACGACCATCATTGCGTTACTCCTCAGGTTCAATCCAATTCTTCGCGACGATTCCGATCTTGGCTAGACTTTTCGCGTTCTCGAGAGGCATTATTGCAACGTCCTCTGGCTCAAATGGGCCATACGTTGCCAGATCTGTTCCCGAGATTGCCGAGTACGGTTGCGTAAATCTTACTATTACGTATTTTTGCCTAACCAGTTCGCTCACTCGATCAAGCTCAGCAACTTGGCCGTTTAAAATTGCCTGACCGATCCTCTCGGATCTTTTCCTCGATTGGATCAGAGGTTCTACAATGTATCTTTCCTCCGGTGTGAGATTCGTCACATCCGATTCAGGGTCTAGTCGAAATTTTGAGATCCGCACTTCGATTAATCTGCGTGAAATGTTGAAGAGTATTTTTCTTTCTGCGGTGCTAAGCTCCGAGATTAGATTTTTCTCTCGCTCTGAACTTTCAGATCTGATGGTCTTGATGTGCGCTGCGACATCTTTGTAGGAGTTTGGATTAATCTTGAGCAGTTCTTTGGTACGGTTTTCATCCTCAAGAAGTCGATTCAACTTGTCGGCAAGAGTGTCGATCATTTAGCGCACCTTTAGACTAATTTGTCGAGGATATCTTTTCACTGTTGCCGCGAAGAGCGGCAGGGGAAACTACCGTCGACTGATTCGGCAGGGTGATTTTTGCCGCATTGCGAGCAATCAAATACACGGCGAGAAAGATTGGAACTTTGACGTTCAATTCATGTCGGATCGGACCGAATTTAACTCCCCCCAATCTGATTTCTGGACACATGTCGACCTCCAAGGAAACCAAATCTTGCTCTTCTGGAAGTGCAATCGGTTCGACCGAAGGATCAAAAGTTGAAAGATTGGCGCACCGTTTCTTGACTAACCCGGTCTTGTTATTCAATGTCTCGGGCATCCTGAAAATCCGATGAATGTCTGCAGTCACCATTGCGTCTATCCGGATCGCGTTTGATGACACCGCTGAATTCAAAATCTCTTCAATTTGAGCAGGTTTTAGATCGTTCTCAATTTCAAGCACTCTCTTCTTGAGCTCGTTTGTTTTGAAGGGAGGAGTTCCCACCGGAATGTCTCTGATATATCTCGCGATTCGACCTCTCCATCCGGGATCGGTTGGCGATAGTTTGGAATTCTCAAAATTACTGAGCATTACTCCTGTCCCAGTCAGATAGTCAGCAATTTCGGATCGACCGTGTTGATCAAGTCGATCCAGTCGACTTCCACTGATCTGGATGTGGTACCCTGCGTTCCCGGAAAAGTAAACAGAGATTTCGGACGAAGAAATTCCGAAATCTTGCTCCAAAAACTCCAACAGTTTGAAGGTTTCTTTCTTCGTCCCTTCAAGACATGTCGGACAACTCCACGTAAACTCGAGCAGCTTATTTCCTTTGCAAGTTGGGCAGGTTAATGGTCTGATGCCAAATTCACTACGGCCGCAATCCTTGCACCGCCAAACGTCATGCGCTCGTTTGCACGGAAGTTTTAGAGCGTCTGCGTCAATGTCGAAAATCGGCTCGGCCCTAATCCATTCCTTCTTCTGCATCTCCGCAGTCGGATCTTGATACAGTGAGTTAGAGCAATAAACTCCGGCTGGCGCTTCGCGGACAAGCAAAGCGCGCAAGGTTCCCACTTCGTTGAAAGAAAGGTGGCGAATCATTCCTCCTCCAAATGGAAAATACCCGAACTCTCTCGAAGCGATTTCAGAGGGGGCTTTGATGTTGTCGGCGCGTTTGAAATAGTATTCTCTGAAATACCTCTGGAGCATCAACGCCGAGGCTTGGTCCAATCTCTTCTCCTCTCTTCCTTTTGTGCTTTCTTGCTACTAATTTTGGAATCGCCTCCTTTATTCTTCGATTCCGGTGACAAAAGTTGTGGATTTCTAGTGGAGGGATATTGAGTTGGTTTGGAAATTTCGTAACACTTTACCGGATCTTTGAAACAAAAGGAGTGTGTCTGTAGCGTGCTGCAAGACGGAACGCTGTATCTTGTCCGACCTCCTTTCAGACCAGCAATGTGCTCGACCTGATATTTTGTTATCGACTGCTTAAAGTCTGGAGCTTTGGGAAAAAGCGCCATGATGTCATCCACAGTCTTGCCAACTGCAAGGAGATACGTCGTCATAAGAAATCTGCCATAATGCGGAACGTTCTGGCCCTTCTCTAACATGTTGAGCGCCTCCTTGACACAAGGAGGAAAGTTTTCAGGGCTCACATTGATTACTGTGAAGGTGCTCCTCGGAGGAGGCGGGGCAATCTGAATCAACTTTTTGACTCTACTGTCTAGA
>JAPCJU010000109.1 GCA_027886795.1 Nitrososphaerota archaeon
ACTCAAGTCTATTCTCCCCAGTCTTCCTTTACACTCTCAGCAACCTTGATTGTAACGGTTCCGTTATTCAAGGCTGCAACTTCGTAATCGGCGCCGCAATCAGGACATGTGATTATCTCGCCGATGACTGCGTCATTTTCGACGTGAACATTTGCATCGCATTCTAGACACTTTGCTTCCATTTCTTGATCATTTCACCTCCCAAGACTTCCAGTACCTTTGCCAAGTTTTTCGATCGAATTAGCGGCAGAACTCAGAAGTTCGCGCGACTCTGAAATCCCGTCCTCAAGCGAGTTGATGGTCGCCTCATGTTTGGAGATAGATTCGCGTCTTTTCTTTACCGCTTCTTTTACGAGTCTCGGATTTGGAGACCCAACCGCACTTCTCCGTTGAAGAGCAAGCTTTGGGTCAAAGATCAGTTTCAATTCTTCAGCGGGAATTGTCACCCCCAGAATCTCGGACAACACCTTGGGGCTTGCAGTCGTGATTTGTCCGCGCCCGCTATTGTTTGATGCTACGTGCCTCACCAGTTTTCCCACTCGATTGTGCGCCTCTCTGAAGGAAAGATGATGTTTCTCAACAAGGTAATCAGCCAGCTCGGTAGCGAAGAGAAATTCGTCAGATTTCACTGCCTCCATCATGTTGTCGACAGAGAACTTTAGTTCAGAAATTACATCGGATAGTATCGAAATTGAAACGATTGCCTTGTCCATGGCGCTCCATAGGTTTCTGGTAAGTTCCTGAAGATCGAGATTGTAACTTAATGGAAGGGATTTCATGAGGCCCATTGCAGCGGTCAAGTCTCCGAGAACTTGGCTCGTTTTTGCTCTAAAAATTTCAGGAACTATGGCGTTCTTCTTCTGAGGCATCATGCTCGAAGTTGAAGCGAACTCGTCCGATATCTCGGCGAATGAAAACTCTCGAGTCGTCCAGAGGATTATTTCTTCAGCAAGACGGCTGAGATCGGTCATCGTCTGTGTGCACAGATAGATTGCTTCGGTCGCAAAATCTCTGGAAGAGACGGCATCAAGAGAATTTTCCAAGACAGAGTCAAATCCCAAAAGTTCGGCCGCCCGGTCCCGGTCGATATCAAAACCGGTGGACGAAAGTGCACCCGCGCCAATCGGGGAAAGATTCGTTCTGAGATAACAGTCCACAAGCCTCGAAAAATCGCGATCGAGAGAGTCAAAGTGCGCGAGCAGATGGTGCCCAAGAGTTACCGGTTGTCCACGCTGAAGATGAGTATATCCTGGCATCACCGACGCCGAGTATTTTCCCGATTGTACAAGCAGAGATTTTTCCAGTTTGACAATTGATTTAGCAAGAAGAATCAGATCCTCGCGGAGCGCCATTCGAATAGCGGTCGCGACTTGATCGTTCCTGCTCTTCCCCAGATTCATCATTCCGCCGGAATCATTTCCGATTTTTGAAATCACGTAGTCTTCCACATTCATGTGGACGTCCTCCAGCTCAGCTTTCATCTCAAAGTCATTCGGTATCTGTTTCAAGGCATTTAGAATCTGTCCCGCTATTTTGCGATCAAGAATCTTTCGCTCAGCCAGCATGATAACATGCGCCGAATTTATTGCGACCACAGACGAAAGGAGTTTCACATCGATATCTATCGAAGCAGTATACTCCGCCGCGTCTGAGGAAAAAACTCCGAGACGAGATGAATGCAGAATATCCTTTTCTTTCAACTCGACACTCTCACTTGCTGTTATCGACATTAAGAGACTCCTCTGCTAGATGCCCCGAAAATTTTCTCATGTAAGGCTACGATCTTTTGCTCGGAGTCCTTGCAATCTGGAGTGGTGTCTTTTTCTTTTTTCCGCTTGTGAGTTTCTCGTTTGCAACGCGGGATGGAAGACCCCAGAGCTCGATGAAACCAACTGCCGCGTTTTGGTCAAACGTAGATGTCCGGTCATAGGTGGAAAGCTTGTGCTGGTATAGTGATTCGTCCGACTTTCGGCCGACTATGCGCATACCGCCCTTGTAGAACTTTGCCCTAACTGTTCCCGAAACTCTGCTTTGCGTTGCATCTATGAAAGCGTCGAGAGCGAGTCGCGCGGGTTCCATCCAAAGACCTGAATAGACGAGCCACGACCACTCTTCCTCAACCTTTGACTTGAAAGAAAGCTCGTGTCTCGTCAGAACGAGTTTCTCGAGATCTTTGTGGGCAGCAATGAGCGTGAGCGCCGCGGGGCACTCGTAAACTTCTCTCGATTTTATTCCGACCAGCCGGTCCTCAATGTGATCTACAATTCCAAAGCCGTTCAACCCCGCTTTCTCATTCACGTATCGGATTAATTCAACGGGAGAGGACTTGTGTCCGTCTACCGAAACTGGTACGCCGCTTTCGAACTCGACTTCAAGATATTGCGCCTTGTCTGGCGCGTTTTTCGCGGCGACGCACCATTCAAAAGCTTCCTCGGGCGGCTCGACGAAAGGATCCTCCAAGGGGCCAGATTCAATGGAGCGGCCCCAGAGATTTTGGTCCGTAGAGAAAATTGATTTGCTCGGTTTTATTGGAATTCCGTTTTTCTCCGCGTATTTGATCTCGTCCTCACGGTTGAGATTCCACTCTCTGACGGGCGCAATAATTCGGAGTGAGGGATTCATTGCTTTGACGGTAATGTCAAATCGTACCTGGTCGTTCCCCTTCCCTGTACAGCCGTGCGCAACTGCAACAGCGCCCTCTTTTTCCGCAACCTCAACTAATTTTTCAGCAAGCAAGGGTCGCGCAATTGCAGTGCTAAGCGGATATGATCCTTCGTAAAGGCTGTTTGCCTTGATGCTCTTGAAAACATAATCTCGAGCAAATTCTTCTTTTGCATCGAGCTGGTAATGATTAACTGCACCGATCTTTTTGGCTGTCTCCCCTATTCGGGAAAGATCTTCTTGCTGCCCGACATCTACAGTGCAGGTAACGACGTCTAATCCATATTTCTCTTTAATCCATTTGATAGATACTGAAGTATCCAGACCGCCTGAATACGCTAGGACGACTTTTTCACTCAATTTCTGATTTATCGCAAAGTTAATTCTCGGGCAATAGTCTTTTATAACTTGCGGTCACAATTAACGTTTACAGTCAATGATGACCCGTATTGGTCAATGCAGTTTCGATCTCTAAAGTGGTGAAGGGTGTGATAGACAACGACCTTTCACTTCAAGACGCGCTTAGCAGAAAGTACGGAAATTATACTGCCATTGCGCGAATCATAAAACCGAAGGTAGAGAAAGATCTTGGTAGAAAAGTTAACTTCGAATCCCTTGTCACTTCTGTAAAGCGAGTAAAGCCACGCTTCCAAGAAAACGCTGGAGGAATAGAGGGAGTCCTCACCCGCAGCGTCGTCAATGTTAGGACTGATGTCGCGAAGCTGAATTTGGAAAAGAGCAAGAGATCCCTTGAAGCAGCTCGAAATATCATGGCATCGTACCAGGAAGAATTCCTCCAGATTTCTGAAAGTAATTCTGCGATTACGATGATTTTTGATCAGAAACTTCTGGAAGAGATTCACAAAAAATTCAACGACGACGATGTATTGGACGAGCAATCAGACCTCGCGGCAATAATCGTTCACAGCCCGACCGAAATTGTGCGAACCCCGGGTGTCGTCTTGTCAATTTATGCAAAGATAGCCGAAAATCATGTGAACATCGAAGACACGGTTAGTTGCTTCACGGACACGATCATCGTGATACGGATGGACGACGTTGCAAGAACTTTTTCCACGCTGACCGATTTGATAAGCGAATACCGGGCGAAAAGCAAGAAACGACAAAGAGGAGTGATTCAAAAGTGACTACACAAGCATCGCAGCTGCCCTCGAGTTTCTCCAAGGACCTGCTCTCCCTGGGCGAGATATCAAGCTCGGAGTTTCGATCTCTCCTAGATCTAGCCGAGGTTTTGAGAGCGGAGCACCAGCAGAGAAAATTTCTGCATCAAGTATCAGGGAGTACCCTAGCAGTACTATTTGAAAAGCCGAGCACGCGGACAAGGGTATCGTTTGAGGTCGGAATGTTCGAGCTCGGAGGCCATGCCATCATACTCGATTCGAAGGAACTGCAGGCTTCCCGCGGGGAAACACCCGAGGACACGGCAAGAGCTCTCTCAGTCTTTTGCAGCGCGATTGCTGCCCGAGTATTTTCGCATGAGACACTCGAGAGATACGCCGCGGCATCTTCTGTTCCGGTGATCAATGCTCTTTCAGACCTCTACCATCCGTGCCAGACACTCGCAGATTTTCAAACGATAAAGCAGTACAAGAGAAAGTTGAAGGGTCTCAAGATCGCGTGGATCGGAGACGGCAACAATGTCTGCAACTCTTTTCTCATAGGAGCGTCCCTCAGCGGATCCAATGTGACAGTCGCGTGCCCCGAAAAATATGCCCCCCTTCCGCAAGCCATTGAGATAGCAAACCACCAATCAGAATTCAGCGGCTCTAAAATCGAGATCATCGACTCGGCTTCTGAGGCCGCTACGGATGCCGATGTCGTCGTCACGGACACATTTGTTTCGATGGGACAGGATAGTGAAAAACAGGCGCGGGCTCAGGATTTCTTGCCGGAGTACCAGGTGAACGAAGAGTTGATGGCCCGGGCGAAGCCCAGCGCAATCTTCATGCATTGCCTCCCGGCACACAGAGGAGAAGAAGTGACCGCGTCAGTTCTGGATGGTCCGCAGTCGGTTGTATGGCAGGAAGCAGAGAACAGACTTCACTCGCAAAAATCGCTTCTGTACACGCTATTGAAGCGGCCGCGATCTTCCAAACAGAAAATGTTCATGCCGTAAGCGGCTAATCCCTAGATTGTTTGAGGGCTTGTGTACTTGCTGAATAACTAGCCTAAAGCTGGTCTAATTCCAAGAGTCACATCAATGGTCATCTGGCTACCACCACGGATAATTCCTAAGAGCAGTTTTTGTCCAGGCAGCGTGTTCAGAGCCAAATAAGATGCCAGCGCGTCGTTGTTGATGATCTTGGTGCCATTCGCGGAAATTATGATATCGCCACCAACCACATACTGCTGCCCGTCGATAATCACATTTGAATTTCCAACTCGAAGTCCCGCG
>JAPCJU010000011.1 GCA_027886795.1 Nitrososphaerota archaeon
AGTCATTTTGACAGGACGGTCGATATGAGGGAAGCATCAAAGTCGCTCGTCCATCTTTGCACTGATAAATCGATTACCATGAACGAGTTGGTGACATCAATAGGCGGGCTCTCCGGTGTACTGGGTTCCGGGACAATGCAAATAGAATACGGTCTGTCCGCGAATTCTAGCTCACTTTCGACAGCAATAATCATGGCGACCGGTTTTTCGGTAACGAAGTTCGACCATTATGATCCCGTCGATCAAGCTCTCCGAGGGCGCTCTGATCTCGAAAATGATTTCGACCAGTTCGTGGAACTAGAATCTCTCTTACCCAATCTTGAAACAGAGTAGCAATCTACTAGGCCATCTCAAGATTTTAGTAGTGCAACTCCTTACCCCGGGTGCACTTTAGAGAATCGTCCCACCAGCGTAGTTGAATATTTTTGTCTAGACGCATATCTGATCCAAAAACAAAAGAGAAATTCATGGTATGGATGACTGAGAACTCGCTCGATCCGGACAATCTAGATGAGATTGATGTGGAGGCAGAGTTTGGTACCGATCTTACCTACGGGGAAGCGATCGAATTAGCCCTGCAGAAATTTCCAACTTTTTGGAAGACGGAATCGATGGTTAGATCCGAAAACAAACCGAAGCAAATCATATTCGTCAAGGATCTCGTTCAAAAAATTTCCGAAGGCAAAATCTCAGTAACTTACAGGAAATCTCCCAAAGTGGGAATGTACTACGTGATTGAAAACCGATTTAGGCAAAAATCAGATTCTGCCAAGCTCGTCATAGAATTCTATAGAACAGACAGGGTCAATCCATATGAATTGACGGATGAAGAGGCCCAGCTTGCGGGAATAGAAAGAGCTGACAATATCAGATCTCTGTTTGAGAAATGGTACGGTAAACCAATTCCTATGTTATACAGGAACTGGTTTAAGGTCCGAGATTCCTGAAATTCCCCTAAGATTTCTTCGTTTTCTTTCGCGCGGGCGCTTTCTTCTTTGTCTTTTTGGGCGCTTTTACTTCGACTGCAGGTTGAGCAGTTGTCTTTGCAGGTTCAGGAGCTTGAACCGGTTTTTCCTCGACTGGCACGGCCTCTTCCTTGGGAACCTCAATAGGCTCCTCTTTCTTTGCCTTCTTTGGTAGGGAAATCGTAACAACTCCGTCCTCGTCCTTTTCCATTCGAACAGTAATCCGGCGAGGTGGCTTCGTGATTCCCCTCTTCCAAAGTTCCTCATTCAGCTCAGTTTCGATCTTGATTTCAGAAGATTTCATGTGATGCTCTGCAAACTCTCTGAGGATGTTTACCGCCCTGCGAGTTCTGCGATGCCTGGCGGTAATCCAAGCCCTCGATAAAGGAACTGTATAGACTCGCTCTAATCCAACGTCTTGCTTAGACAAACTCAATATTCACCAAACTTACTTTATTTTCAGCTTTTGACGTCTCCACTTGCGCTGCTGAGGATGCGTCCTTACTTTCTGCTTTGTCTTTGCGATCACCCAAGTAGGAACGGAATATGATTGCCGTCTCATCTTGAGCAAACGTTTCTTCACTCCCGAAGTTTTCTTGCTCATTGTTTATCTCGTACTCACATTTACTTCCAGTTTATCTTGAATTCTTTCTTCGGCCGCTGCATCTGCCCCAGCATCTGCTTCAATTCCTCGTCGTTGATCTGATGCCTCAACCGCCCCGAGCTTGCGAGCTGAAAAATTTGATTCTCGATAGAACCGGCGAGGTCGGGCTTTACCATTCTGACGTTGTTCAACCTGTCTCTAGCCTCAGTTGTAAAAACAAGACGCAGCATCTGCTCTCTCGCAGCTTTGGTTTGCCGATCGGGCTCCTCCGATTTTCTATCTTGTCCACCTTCCGGCAAGTTTCTCGATTCATCACTCAAGAGCGGTTACCTCCGTATCTGGAAGTTCCGATTATTTCGCAAATTGAGAGCAAGACCTTTAGAAAAAATTAGAGGTACCTGGCGAGTTCCGGTTTAGTTTTTGCAAGTTCTTTGAGAATCTCGGTGCTCTGCCTGTCCAGAAGGCTAACCCCCTTGCTGGTCAAAATCCTGCCGCGTTTCTCATGCTTTGCTACCAAACCGGCGGATTCCAACTGCTGTATCGCCTTTCGGATTGCCGAACCTCCAGCGTCCCGATGATGACCGACGTAGTAGCCGATTTCTTTCCTTCCGCCATAATCTGATTCCAGCTGAGAAACACCAATCGGTCCATGAATGTAGATTTTTCTCAAAAGAGAAGCGCATCTAGTAAACCACCAATCTTTTTCAATTGGTTGCTTCGAAGCGTGGGAACCCGTCTTTGCAAATGCGGTCCACTGTGGTTGCGAAACTTGTGAAACGTGTCTTAGATGGTCCGCTAGCCTTGAGATCAGAATTTCTTGAGGAACTTCGTGCGCAGTAGTCATATAATTTCGAACCTTTACCTAGAAATCGAATTCTTAATTCCGGCGTAGAGAAGACCGTTGTTTGGGGCTCTATATAAGTAACGATGTCTGGTTGGCAACTTTTTTTCAGACTGAGAATTTAGAAAGGTTTGCGATAGACGTATCCGCACTTCAGACAAGTAATCGTCAGGGTTTTGCTTCTTTTCTTGGACAACCTGTACCTCGCATCTCCCGGCGGCACGATGAACGCCTTGCACTTGTGACAGAACAGGAGTCTTTTTTCCTTCAGTCTGACGTTGAATTTTGTCGAGAGTTTCCAAGCAAGGGCAGAACTCCTCTCTCCGATTATCGAGTGTGTATTTTTAGGATTTATCGCAATCTTAAGAGCTCTTGAGATCTGCTGCGACGCGATTCTTTTTCTCTTTTGTTTCAGGGACTCGTGGAATTTTTGTCTGTTTGAAAGTGGCAAACACGAATTAGCTCTGGTTCCGTGAGGCAGGGACGCTGTTCCAGTTCAGGATCATAGTATTAGGGTGGGATGCTTTGTATTCATCGAGCCTTCCAATTGAAGTATTCTTCGGGGAGGCTAGAACGGATTCTTTCTCTACAGCAGCCAATTTTGCGATTTCGTTTAGAACTTGAGCGTAGCTTTCGAGATTTTCAAGAGGCTCACTTTCTGTTGGCTCTATCATTAGGGCCTCCGCTACAATCAAGGGAAAATAGATTGTGGGAGAATGCATCCCATGATCAAGTATCGTTTTCGCCACGTCCCCTGCCGACACTCCATATCTCTTTTTCAGAGGTGATGAGCTGACAACAAACTCGTGTTTTCTTGGAGTCTTTGGGGAGTACGGTGTGCTGTAAGAGTCTCCATCAAGAAGTGACAGAAGATAGTTTGAAGCAAGCACGGCCTGCTCTGAAACGGTCTTGAGTCCCTCTTTTCCAAGGCTCAGTATGTAGCAGTATGCCCTAAGCAATACTGCCGAGTTTCCGTAAAACGATTTGATGAATCCTATGCTTTTGGATGATTTGTAATCAAGATGATACGAGTCACCCGTCTTCGAGATAAGAGGCACCGGCAGGTAGTCTTGCAATTCCGCCTTAACTCCGACAGGACCTGCTCCAGGCCCACCGCCCCCGTGAGGCGTCGCAAAAGTTTTGTGCACGTTGATGTGAATCACGTCAAAACCCATGTCTCCAGGACGAACTCGACCAAGAAGCGCATTCATATTGGCTCCGTCATAATACATAAGCCCATTTTCCTCGTGAATTATCTTCGCGACCTCCACTATTTCTCTTTCGAATATTCCGAGCGTACTTGGTACAGTTAGCATCATTCCTGCTGTCCGATCGGTGATTTTGGAAACCACAGCTTCCGCGGTTACGATTCCGTCATCCGAAGAGGGGATCTTTACCACCTTGAATCCAGCCATAGCCGCACTAGCAGGGTTAGTGCCATGTGCCGAGTCAGGCACCAGCATTTCGTCCTTGCCTGTGAATTTGTTATCTCGAAGATAATTCCTGATAATCAGGGCACCGACATATTCTCCTTGGGCTCCAGCTGCCGGCGCCAAAGAAAATCGATCCATTCCGGCGATCTCGGAAAGTATCTCCCCGAGTTCAAACAAAATTTCAAGAGTACCTTGCACCGTTGATTCGTCCTGGTACGGATGAAGATTGGCCATTTTCGGATTTCTCGCTATCCGCTGGGATACTTTCGGATTGTATTTCATCGTACAACTCCCAAGTGGATACATTCCCAAGTCTATGGCGAAATTCATCTGCGAAAGCCTGACAAAATGGCGAACAATTTCAGGCTCTGAGAGCTCGGGTAGATTCGGGGGAGAGTCTCTCAGCATCGATTCTGGAAGCTCATGATATATGTCTCCCATTGAATCCCTTACCCTTTCATCCAGTTCCGGCAGAGAATACGCCCTCCTACCCTTTCGGGATAATTCCTTCAGCAAAGGCTCGCTCCAAACTGCTTGATGATATTTCAAGGATAGTCACGCGATTTTAGAATCTACAGATTTGAGAGCCGAGATCAAGCGTTCAATGTCATCGACTGAATGAACTTCATTGAATGAAAAAAGTGAGATGTACTTCAACTCGGAGTAAAATCTACCGAGGGGCAATCCACCGAGGATGCCGTAACTGACCAAGGACTTCGAGAGATCGATGGAGTTTGGCTTGCTTTTCAGACTGACATCTCCAAAGAATTTGCCACCAAAATGAGGAGCTGATAATCCTTCTTCGACAAGACGCTTTAGGGCGTATCTGGAATTCGCGACAATCCTTTCACCGATTTCTTTCATCCCCGCAGGTCCCATGATAGACAAGTAGATGCTAACAGCGAGTGCAAAAAGTGATTCATTGGTGCAAATGTTGGATGTTGCATGCTCGCGTCTTATGTGCTGCTCTCTAGTTTGAAGAACCATAGTGTAACCGCGTTCTGAACCGATTTTAGATTCAGTCATCCCTATCAATCGGCCAGGCATCTGTCTCAGAAGAGTTGGTTCGCTCCTTGTTGCAAAAATACCCATCAACGGACCGCCAAAATTTGGATAGAGTCCCAACGGCTGACCGTCACCGACTACGATATCTGCGCCATATGATCCGGGAGAACGCATGATGCCCAGAGACATTGGGTTCACCCCAACGATAAGCAAAGCCCCATGTTTGTGGCAATTCCTCGCGATGTCTTCGGCCGATCTTTCGATTACTCCCAGAAAGTTGGGATTCTCAATGTAGACAGCTGCCGTTGAATCATCTAGATTTGAATAAATGAAATCTAAATCGGTCTCACCTGCAGAATTGAACTTCGTCCTAGTAACGGAGATTCCTGCCGGTTCGCAATAAGTCTCGAGTACTCCTAGTCTTTCTGGCGACGCAGCGGACGACGCGACTATCTTGGTTCTTCCGGTCACCCTTTGAGCCATCCGCCCAGCTTCGCCCAATCCAGAAGACCAGTCATACATCGAGCTATTCGCGACATCCATGCTTGTTAGATCACACATCTGACTTTGATACTCGAATAGCGCCTGTAGCATCCCTTGACTGATCTCAGGTTGGTACGGAGTGTAGGCTGTGTAAAACTCACTTCTCGATAATATCTCATCGATGACTGATGGAACATGATGATTCCAATTTCCACCGCCGATGAAGTTCAAAAATTCGGGTGCCGCTTTATTCCTTGAGAGTTTTTCAGAGACCCGTTTTTCAAGCTCTATCTCACTCAATGCATCCGGTATGTTCATCGGCCTGCGCAGTCTGACGCTCTCCGGAATGTCCGCAAACAAATCGTCCAGATTCCTTAATCCTAGCTTCTCCAACATCGTCCGGGTGATCTCCTCATCCGAGTTTGGAAGGAATTTGTGGACAGCCATGAGATTTTTGAATCTCCGACAATTTTCATTTTTTAGAATTAATAGTCTTAACGCGTCGATCTCAAAGAGTTGTACTACTACGAAGAAAACAATTCTTTCAAAAAGATCCCACATATTCTTAGGCGAAAGGATACAAGGTTAGTCTTCAGTCCCGAAAGTCTTTAAAACGAATTTTGCGCCCGCAGTTCTTCACGGAGTATTCACCTGTTGCACTTTAAGGCGTCTTTTTTCACAGCCTTAATTATTGCGTTCATATTTCTCGCGTCCTCCACCTTCGCACTTTCCTCGGTATCGACCGCAGCTGGCTCGACGACAGTTCACGGTAATTGGGTCAAAAATATTGTCACGTTCAACACTTATGGACAATTTGAGGTCAACGAGACGCTTTATCAGACGACCAACAGTACCTCTTCGCTTGGATCCGTAACTTTCGGGTTTCCAGCAGCTTTCTTGGGGCACGTTGTTGGGGTGGTCGCAAAAGGGCAAAGTGGCTCTTCGACAATTCAAGTCAGCAGTTCGACCGGTGTCTCTAATAATACCTTGACTATGAGCCTTTCTTTTCAGCCGGCGCTACAAGCCGGAGTCAATTCTTCGGTCACATTGGGATTTTGGGTTTTGGGCACTTTCAGATCTACTGCAAACGGGAATTATTCAGCTCCCATCTTGTTCAGCCCTGCGGTTAACGTTCCCCTAGACAAGATCGTGACATCGATTGTTTTGCCCTACCTTACGACTCATATCGCTGATCCGACTCCAATGCAAAAGGCTGGATTTTCTCACACGGTCGGTACAAACGCGACTCTCGAGACATGGGACTACAGCGGCACGAACGTGTCTAACGTAGTTCGTTCCGGGCTGGTTACTGTTTTCTCCAATCCCCAATCTTCAGGCGCTCTGGACTTTATTTTTGCTGGCAGGCAGCTTTCCGTTGATTCCAATGGCCAGGTAACGGTGCAAGATACTCTAAAGGTGAGAAATCTTGGTGAGAATACGATCTATTCCCTGTCGTTCCAACCGCTAACGAATTCATCGACTTTGATTGCAGTTCCGACAGCCGAGCCACCACTCAGCAACCTTGCAACGATTACAATCAGCGGAGGAGATCTCAATCTGAATTCTACCCACCAAGCAATTCAACCAAACAGTTCAGCCAACCTCGTTTTTGAATATCCGTTAGGGCAGCAGTACTGGAATTACTCGAATGGCAATTACGCCGTGTCCATCCCGACGGCAGCTCCAATAAATGCCATATTTGATTCCATGCAAATCACTTCCACCGCTGTTCCAGGAATCGTGGTCTCTGGGGGTCAGCTCTCATTGAATGCGCACAATACGACACAGACTACTGGCACCTCCAAATTCAGTTACAGAGTCGGGATTGCGTCCGCTTTCGGCGCAGCGCTCCCGATCGCAGGCTTGATGTTCATTGCAATTTTTATAGGGTCCATTGCCTTCCGACCCAGAATAAAGACAAAAGAAGACTCTGGCTCGACATTCGATGCTCTTACAAAGGCGATTGAGGATAAAGTTTCGAGTACGAACGAAATCCTCTCTGACCTAAAAACTAAAGGATCTTCGACTCCAAGAAATGAACTTGCGGTTGCGAGATCGAGAATCGACGACTTTAGAATAAAGACTAACTCTAAGATAGCGTCTCTCCGAGCCCAGTTAGCTGCCTCAACGGTTGCAGTTCAAAGTGGGTTTAACGACGTGCTCGCTTCCGACCGAGACTTTGACAGAGTAGTGCGTGATATTCTGAATAATTACGATCAATTCATTTCTAGAAAAATGAAAGACGAGACCTTCCAGAGATTGCAACAAAGCAATGAGAGGAGGCTTCAGAACATCACCAATGCTCTTCTTGATAAGATTCATGATTTGAGAGAAGAGTACGAGAGCGAAAGCTAGTCTCAACCCGTTTCCTTCCGACTTGTTCAATTTTCCTTTTCGAATCGATTAGTAAATAAGCCAAAATCGGTTTACGATTCACTCTCGGAAGTAATACGATTCTTGCCGGCCGGAAAAGAGCAACTTCGGAAACGCTTCTCTGCCGAGCCCGACAAGTATTACCGGGTAGAGCTATTCAAAGAACTTGGGTTTATCAGAAAGCAGTGCCCCAATTGTAAAGGATTTTTCTGGACCCTAGACTCGTCTAGGATCAATTGCCCAGAACAGCCCTGTGAGCAGTACGGCTTCCTGGGAAATTCTCCGATGAAAGAAAAATCAGATTACGCCCAAACTTGGAAGAAGATTCAAGGATTTTTTGAAAGAAACGGACACGCTCCGATCCAGAGGTATCCGGTTGTTTGCAGATGGCGGCCCGACCTTTATTTTACGGTCGCGTCGATCGTGGACTTTCAAAGAATAGAATCAGGAAAAGTTGTCTTTGAATTTCCATCAAACCCTCTGATAGTTCCACAAATGTGCCTCAGGTTCCTTGATATCGGAAATGTCGGAGTTACGGGTAGACACTACACTTCGTTTTGCATGGTTGGGCAGCACGCCCTCGCAAATTCGAAAGGGTACTGGAAAGACCGTTGCATTTCGCTGGACTTTCAACTTCTTACAAAGGAATTTGGAATCGAAAAAGACGAGGTTGTTTTCAAGGAGGACGTGTGGCTGGGTCCCGGCGCCTTTGGCAACAGTTTGGAATATTATGTAAAAGGGCTCGAGCTCGGCAATGCAGTGTTCACTGCCTTCGAAGGTACTCCCGATGATTATCAGGAGTATCCAGAAAAAGTAATCGACATGGGTGCCGGTCTGGAGAGAATTGTGTGGCTATCTCAGGGGACTTTCAATAGCTACGATGCCGTTTTCAGGGGAGTTCTTGATTTGTTCGAAACCAAAACCGGTCTTCGAGTAGGCGCTGACAGATCTCTAGAGAATTATTTCAGGCTAGCTGGCTCTTTGGACATCGATGAGTTCAAAGGAGTGGTTGAGGATTATTCAGAAATCGCAAATCAACTTGGAATGGATGAAGTGGAACTCCGGAAGAAGATACATCGGATCCAAGCGGTTTACTCGATAATAGACCACACTAGGACCCTCCTTTTCGGGATTTCTGACGGCATGCTCCCGAGTAATGTAGGGGGAGGTTACAATCTGCGAGTAATTTTCAGAAGGGCAATGGATTTCTTAACAGATCTGGGGCTTGCCCTTGACCTCTCTGAATTGGCTAGCTGGCACGCCAAATCTCTCAGGGGAATTTATCCTGAACTCTCCGAGCATCAGGAGGATGTTAGTACGATACTCGAAGTAGAACGGAAGAAATATGCCAATGCCAGAGAACGTTCTACAAAGATTGTTGAGAACCTCCGTAAGCGAAAAGATAAGCTGCTAGTCGGTGATCTCATACAGCTATACGACAGCGATGGAATAACCCCAGAAGTTCTGAAAATGTCTGGTTTAGAATTTACGGTCCCATTAGATTTTTACAAATTGATAACGGAAAGGCATTCGGAAGACAAACACAAGGGGAGTGAAACTGAGAATTCAGAAGCGAAGACTTTCGATCTAATGGATGTTACCCCCACAGATTTGCTTTTCTACAAGAACCGAGATCAATTTGAATTTGAGGCGAAAGTACTCAAGATAGTTAAGGGAGCATACGTTATTCTTGACTCTACCGCTTTTTTTGCGCGGGCAGGCGGCCAAGAACCCGACCACGGAACTATCAATGATCTTGCGGTTGACGACGTGATCAAAATCAACAATATTGTCTTGCATCACATCCTCGATCTCGATGGGCGGTTGGAGGAAGGAGAAACAATACGTGGAAAAGTAAATTCAGAAAGAAGATCACTGATTATGAGGCACCACACTGCGACACACATCGTAAATGGAGCCACGCGTAGAGTGCTCGGCCCATGGGTCTGGCAGCATTCTGCATTCAAGGATGAGGACATGGCTAGATTGGACGTTACGCACTTTGCACATTTGAATCGAGACCAAGTTTTCGAGATTGAGAGACTTTCAAACGAGGTCGTAAGAAAGAACCTTCCTGTAACGATTCAGTGGATGCCGCGAAGTGATGCGGAAAAGCAGTACGGATTCAGGTTGTATCAGGGGGGCGTTGCACCTGTAAAGGAACTACGTATAGTGAACATTGAAGGCTGGGACGTCGAAGCTTGTGGCGGAACTCACTGTTCCTACACTGGCGAAGTCGGATTGATCAAAATCACAAAATCCGAGAGAGTGCAAGACGGTGTTGAGAGGCTCCAGTATGTCGCAGGGGAGGCTGCAGTTCTGCGAGTGGAAAAAGAAGATAGTCTCCTAATGGATGCGGCGAGCTTATTGAATACTGCAACTGAGAAACTTAGTGCTTCGATTTCGAATTTGCAGAAGGAGTCCGACAGTGCGAGAGCATCCTCGAAGCATCTCGCGAAGAAGTTGGCGGAACTGATGATAAACGAGATTCCGCGACTCAGCAAGGATCTGCCTAAAGGTCTGAAATATTACGACTCGCTTTGGGAGGAGGGCCTCGATTTTGAATACCACAAGATCGTCGGAGACAGATTATCTCGCACTTCTCCCTCCTTAGTATATCTCGCGCTATTTGAGGAAAACTCGCGAACGCGAATTGTCGTCTTCTGCGGTGAAGAAGCTCAAAAAAATGGAGCAAGGGCAGGTGAAATTGCAAAGGACTTGGCAAAATCTCTGGGCGGCTCGGGTGGGGGCGACGCTAGATTTGCTCAAGGTGGCTCAGACCAACGGCCCGCGGCCATTCCTGACTTTAGAGCGATTTTGTTAAATCGAATCTCTGACTAACTTGAAAATTCTCGCATCTGATAGGTAGTCTGGCTGCATGGATAAGAGCATCGAGGACAAGTGGATTCGCCGCTGGGCAGAGGAACGAACCTTTGAACCGGAGATCGATGCGTCCAAGGAAAAGAAAATGGTCACTTTTCCTTTTCCTTACATGAACGGCCCGCTGCATCTGGGTCATGGTTTCACTGCCACTCGGGTCGACGTTTACGCTCGGTACAAGAGGATGCAGGGATACAATGTTCTTTTCCCTTGGGCTTGGCACTGGACTGGGCAGCCTATTGTCGCCGCTGCCGAAAGGCTCTCGAAAGGGGACGAGGCGATGATTAACGAATTTGTCGAAATCGACAAAATCTCCAAGAATGAGCTTTCTAGGTTCTACGACCCAAAGTACATGGCCCAATATTATACGGATTCCGGTCGCAACGCCCTAAAAAGACTCGCTCTCTCAATCGACTGGCGCAGAGAGTTCCACACTACCGACCTGGAACTCACCTTCAACAAGTTCGTATTATGGCAATACAACATGCTTAGAAAAATGGGGTACGTTACGCAAGGAACGCACCCGGTCGTCTGGTGTCCGCGAGATCAGAGTCCAACCGGTGACCACGACAGATTGGAGGGGCAAGGTGTCCAGTGGGAAGAGTACACTCTTGTCTTGTTCAAACTTGAAAACGAGGAAGTGTACTTGCCGGCAGCTACCTTTCGACCCGAAACAATTTTTGGTGTAACTAATCTCTGGATAAACCCCGAAACTGAATATTCGGAAATCACGGTCAATGGCACGAAACGTTGGATTGTCAGCAGCGAAGCGGCTGAGAAGTTTAAGGATCAGTTAAGGAAAATTGATGTAAAGCGGAAATTTCTTGGCAGCGAACTAATCGGTCGAAGAGTCCTGAATCCTCTTCGACCAGAACAACGGGTACTCATTCTGCCCGCGACATTCGTTGATCCAAAAAATGGTACTGGAGTTGTTTACAGTGTTCCCGCGCATGCTCCCATGGATTACATTGCTCTCAAAGATGTTAGGGCAAATATTCCGCAACAGCAAGAATTCCATCTGGATCCCATTTTGCTAGCAGAGATAAAACCAATCCCATTGATTTCAGTTCCCGGCATGGGGGAAATACCGGCTCAAGAAATCGTTGAGCGTATGGGAATTTCAAGCCAGTCTGATCCCAAAGTACACGACGCAACCAGTGAGCTTTACAAACGGGAATTCCATCAAGGCATCTTGAATGAAAATACCGGTAAATACAAAGGAAGGAAGGTAGCTGAAATCAAACCTCTGATAATTGATGAACTGAAGAAAAACGATCTTGCAGACACGATGTACGATCTGCCTGAGAAAGTCGTCTGCAGATGCCTGACAGAGTGCAGAGTAAAGATTCTGGAGGACCAGTGGTTTCTGAAATATTCCGACCCCGAATGGAAGAAACTAGCTCACGAATGCGTCAAAGAATGTCAGATGTATCCTGAAAGCATTCGGCAATGGTTTCATGATGTGATCGATTGGATAAAGGACTGGCCGTGCGCGAGGAGAGTAGGTCTCGGAACACCTCTGCCCTGGTCACCCGGATGGATCGTTGAAACTTTGAGTGATTCGACGATCTACATGGCGTTTTACACAATCAGGCCCTCAATAGTCAAGAATAAGATTGATCCCGACTCTCTGACAGAGGAATTTTTTGATTTCGTATTCTTGGGCGAAGGAAATCCAGATAATGTAGCGAAGACTGGCAAGATTTCCACAAACTTGATTCAATCTATGAGAAACGAATTTCTGTATTGGTACCCTGTAAATCTCAGAAATTCGGCAAAGGAGCTTATTCCAAATCACCTGCTCTTTTTTGTTTTTCAGCACGTAGCCTTCTTTCCCCGGTCGCTTTGGCCGACGGCGATATCTGCAAATGGAATGATGACTGTTGAAGGCGAAAAAATGAGCAAGAGCAAAGGGAATGTTATCACTCTCTGGAATGCTCTGGAAATATATGGCGCAGATGCACTTCGATCAGCCCTAATGGACGGGGCTGAAGGACTCGATGATATGGACTGGCGTGAAAAAAACGCGAAAGATATCCAAAACAAGATAAACTCGTTCCAAGGGTTCGTACAAGATATTTCGTCTTCGTCCAGAGCAGCTGGAAGTCTAGAAATTCCAGAGCTTTGGCTCGAAAATCAGATTCAGAAGCACATCAAAAACATCTCGTCAAGTCTTGAAGTGATGAAGACCAAGTCCGCGTTCCAGGAGGTGTTCTATTCCTATTGGAATGATCTCAGATACTACATGGCCAGGTCGGAGAAAAGAAATCAAAATGTCCTACGATATGCGTCTGAAACGTGGATTAAGCTTTTAGCTCCGTTCATCCCGTACACTGCCGAAGAAACTAACCTGCTCTTTGGAGGCCAAAAAATGGTGTGCGAGACGAGCTTTCCGATAGTGGAAGAGTCCAGAATTCATCCAGACGCCGAATTATTTGAATCAATGTTGCAAAGACTCATTGATGATTCAAACAACATACTGAAGTTGATGCCTCAAAGGCCTAGTGATTTGCACGTTTACCTCGCTCCCGACTGGGCATACGCGCTATTCTCGTTCTTGGGAGTGGCTCGGGAAAGAGGTGAAAAGATTAGCGAGACACTCCAGAAATTTTTCTTACAATACCCTGACGTTGATAAGAAGTTAATCGCGAATTTGCTAACGAAGATTTCGAAAACTATGAACGAACTTGGGGGAAATTTTCTTGAGAATTACAAAAAGACAGGAAAAATAGAAGAAGCTAAGATTTACGAGGAATCAAAGAGATACCTTGAAAATCGAATAGGAGTGGGTATCACGATTCACATGAGCACTGATTCCAAAAAATACGATCCAAAAAACAAAGCTGGTTTTGCTCAGCCGTTCAAGCCCGCGCTTTACTTTGAGTAACAGAATCACGTCTAATTTTCTCGTAAAGATATAGTTGCGCGTAGCCGGCGTTAATGCCAAATCTTTCACGCATGGATTCGGCTATGAACAGATAATTCCTTAAAGTCAATTTCTCGGGTAACTTGTTCAACTCAGTAGAATAGTATTTTTTTACACACTTCATTATCCAAACGTCAAGCGGAAAAGCTTCTGATTTATGAAAGGAATAGAGTAGGACGCAGTCCGCGACTTTAGGACCCACCCCAAACGTTTTTCCCGAATCCTTGCTGATGAGTTCGGAAAGGCCCGCTTTGTAGGGCATCGAATATATTTTTTCCAGATCGAGATCGCCAGCTGCAACTTTCTGCGCGATGAACTTTACATACCTCCAGCGAAAGCCCAATTTGCAATTGAGCAAATCATTTTTTTCCGCTTTTGAAAGGGCCCTTGCGGTTGGAAAAGAATAGGATTTTTCGTCTAGGCTTGAGTCGATTCTTTTTCCATATTTTCTTGAAAGATTTTCTATTTTGAGCTTTATTGAAGGTATGTTGCAGTTTATCGAACAAACAAACGAGACCAGGCACTCCCATGGGTCCTGAGTAATGAGTCTTAATCCCGAAAATCTCGACAGTGCAGAGTTTAGCAAAGGGTCGTCACTGGGAAACGAGGAGAATATAGATTCTAACCTATCACCTGCCGAAAAATATCTGGAGATTAATTCATCGAAATCAAACGAATTTCGATCAGATCCAACTAACGTTGCGACTTTCCTCGTTACTTTGAATTGGGCGCCACTGACGATTCCCATCCACTCCGTCCGAGATTCATTCAAATGCCTCCACCGGAATACCTGACCGGAATCCAAAGTAGCGGCAGGATCTAGTTCCAAATCTGAAAGATTAACAACGATTGAAGTCATCGAATCAGCTTCATAGTACTAACCTATTGTTTCGGCAAATTCGATTTGTGGTGATTCTGAAATCATAGATTGAAATTGGTTTAGAGCAATAATCGTTAAAGATCCAATAGTCTCTGGTTTCTGTAACATACGTACCATCCGTCGAGGTATGTCCACTGCTGCAGCGCTGCAACATATTGCAGCGGTTCTTTTGCTCGCAAAATTCGATCTTCGGAAGACAATTTCTCGAGGATCGCTTAACTCCAAATCAGGTGAACC
>JAPCJU010000110.1 GCA_027886795.1 Nitrososphaerota archaeon
AGATGGCATTGAATGCGTGCATTTTGATAAAGACGATTCCCATTCAGACCGATAAGGTCGTTGAGGAAGCTTCCAAGTTGGCTGGTGTTAGAAAGGCGTTTGTCTCTTATGGAAGGTACGACCTTGTCGCGTTCGTTAGATCTGGTGATTATTCGGGGATTAGAAAATTGACGGCCGCGGTCAACGCGATCGAAGGCGTCAGAAGCACAGAGACGCTCGTGGAAGCCTGAAAATCCAAAACGTTGACAAATGATCCAGAAATCTTTCATCCGGTCGGGGCAGCCACGGCTGGTGGTAATTTTTCTTTAGTAAGATCCTCGCAAATTTTCCACATTCGACTCGCCAAACTTTCATCGTAAGATAACGGATTCGCCCTAGCTTCCCTCTGTCCGGAAAAATACTTGCCGCTCACTGCTTCGACATCTGGCGAAGTCGCGAGATGGATCGAAGTTCTGGCGCCCTTCTCCGGACTTCCAAAGAACAACTTGACGAAGGAAAGCAGCAAGTTTGCGAGTGGGTTCATACCTCTCGCCAGATTAGATCTGATCACTCCCGGATGCAGAAAATTCGCAGTGACACCAGTTCCCGAGAGGCGCCTTGAAAGCTCAACAGTGATCAGGTTTAGCGCGAGCTTTGTTTGGCCGTATTGTCCGAACATGCTGTACTTTTTCTCACCCTGCAGATTTTCAAAATCGATTTTCACTCCGTTTGCCGCTTCAGAGCTCACGTTCACTATTCTGGAAGGAGAACTTGATCTTAGTTTGTCGAGAAGTAGATTGCTCAAAAGGAAGGGGGCGAGCACGTTAACGGCAAAAGTAGTCTCTATTCCTTCAGGAGTTACGGTTTTCTTGAAATTGTTTACGCCCGCATTGTTGATGAGCACGTCAAGTCTGTTGAATCTTTGATTATACTCGTTGACGAAGGCCCTGATTGATTCCTGAGAGGACAGGTCAGCCTTCATCCATATGATTGAATCGTCCATTCCACTCTTCGACTTGATTTCATTTAGGGCTGCCGCGCTCTTTGGCGAATCTCTCATAACTGCTACAACGGTCGCGTTCAATTTCGCTAGTCCTATTGCTGTAGCATAACCTATCCCCGAGCTCGTTCCAGTGACGATGCAGACTTTACGCTTCATGTCTGCAGACAAAATAACAAGCCCTACCTCATTATGGCTTTGATCAAGATGGTGTCTAACCGGGGAACTGGTGGATTTATCGCTTGTCCGCTCTAAATTTCTATTCAGCTGTGGCTGAGACAGACACGGAAACCTCTTCTTTCTCCGACGCCGCCGAAGATCTCTCGGCAACCTGTTTGTCGATCCAGAGGTCAAACGTATCCGGAGTCACTGCCGTCTGTGGCTTTTCTGGTGTGCTATCCTTTGGTTTCTGTTTCTTCATCCACAGATCAAAGGTGCTTTCAGGCAAATGTGATGGCTCTTGTGCTATGGGAGTCTTTGCAGGAGCTTTGTTGCTCGCCCTGACTTGCTTTGTTAACCACGCATCAAATGTACCGACAGGCAAGTGTTTCGGTGCTGGGGAGGAGCTTTTTTGAGGTCTTTTTTTCGCTCGCGAAGTTTTCGTTGTTTTTTGTCTCTTTGCTTTCAACTGTAGTCAATACTGGTGTAACTACCCAAGAGATATGTCTTGTGTTGAGTTTCCGGTGGGAGTAGAAAACTAAAATTCGACTTCTTCCGATTGGGGCAGCATGACAAGCGACAAAAAGTGTTCAAATTGCGGACACTTCATGGAGAATGCGGGAGATATGAGTTTCAGAGAGGTGGGCTACACCGGTTTTGGCGGGATGTATTTGGGAGGCTGGAGCGCTGCAGATAACATGCAAGCTTTTTCGCTGTTTCGATGCCCGAACTGCGGAAAAGTGGACTTTTACGAGCCCTCCAGATAGACACAGAACGTGACTGAGCGGAAACATAGATTTCCTCAAGGTCAGTCAGGTTTAGCCAGATCCCTCGCCTATCACCGTATTCCATTTTCTAACCTTCCAAGTCGTGACGAGACCGTTTAGCACATATGGATCGGTCTTTGCAAATTCCTCAGCGGCGCCCGGTTTTGATCCGCTAAACACCAAGACTGCCCCGTCTGCAGGTTCAGCGAGTGCTCCCGCAAGAACAAGTTCTCGGCGGTCGTGTGCTTTTCCCAGATGTTCCAAGTGCGCAGTTCGAAACTGCGCCCGCCTGGTTAGATAATCTTCAACGACATCGTAAAACAGCAAGTAGTGCATTGGCTAATTCTCGAATAGCTCATTCTTAAGTTTCTATACTCGTTGGACGTTCAGCTATCCTTTAGAAGTTTCTTCCACGATTTATCCGACCAAAAATAAACAGGCTTGCTGCGTCGTTTCGCATGTTGAATCTCCGAGCTTGTTGAGGTGCCAACATAGCCGCCAACGTCGATGACGATGATCGCTTGCGATAGTTCTATTTTTGCAAGGTGTAACTTATCCAGTTTAATTTTGTTTTTCAAAATCCAATTTCGCAATTTGGCATCTTTTTCCTTATGGTAGAAGCTTGCGACCGTAAAGACAGCCCAGTCGTTCAGCTCCAAGATCCGATTCAACATTTCGTACTGTTTCTTGAAGCGAGTTGAACCGCAGAGAGTTATGATTCCCTTCAATTTTAGTTAACGATTTTTGTAGCGTTGAGCAGTATTCTTATAGAATCTGGATCCAGCGAAGAAAAATCAAGTTGAAGGCTGTAGCAAAGACAAAGAGGGAATCTGGACTCGAAGTAATCGAGACAGACCCCGACAAATTCAATGATGATCAGGTCCTCCTTCGAATGCGGTCGGCGTCAATCTGCGGAAGCGACCTGGGATTTTACAACTACACTCCGGCCTATCAAAAGTTTGCAAAGATTCCCGTGATTATGGGGCATGAATTTGCCGGCGAGATAGCGCGCGTCGGAAAAAATGTGAAGGATTTCGCCGAGGGCGACCGAGTTTCCTCAGAATCGATCCTCTATTGTGGCAAGTGCAGGGCTTGCAGAATAGGGCTAACGAATATTTGTCAGAATTTCACGGTTTTCGGGATGCACAGAAACGGCGGATTTGCAGAGGACGTTGCATTAGACCCGAAGTATCTTCACAGAATTCCGAATGAAGTCAGTTTTTCGGAGGCTGGAGTCGTGGAACCGCTTTCCGTCATAGTCAATGCGCTTGAGGATGTGGGAGCAAAAATAGCTGCGGGAGAGAAGGCGTGCGTCATCGGACCTGGGCCTCTGGGATTATTCTCGGCGGAGATTTTGCGTGTCAAGGGTGTGAAGGATATTTTGATCCTAGGTATTGGAATTGATGAATTCAGACTGGGGATAGCAAGAGACAAACTGGGGTATCATACGATCAACACTGAAGAGACAAATCCAGCAGAAATGGCAAGTTCCATGACCGATGGATATGGATTTGATACCGTTATCGTCACGGCTGGCGCTCCGGCTGCGCTTAGGTCAGCGATCCCAATTGTATCGAAGGGAGGACAGATAATAGTCGTTGGAATTTTCGCTGATGAAGTTCCACTCCTGGCGTCTGATCTCGTAAGAAAACAGGTATCAATGCGCGGATCTTATGCTTCGAACTGGAAGCACTACGAAGAAGCGATCACGCTACTCAAAAATAAGATGGTTAGGGCAGACGACGTGATTACGCATCAGTTTGATCTTAGTGGTGCAGATGAAGCTTTTCAGATGGCCAAGGCCAAGACTGGTTGCAAGGTTCAGTTCAAGAACTAGTGCACCAACTTGGATAAGGAAGATCTTCCTCAGCGCACTTTTTGTAATCGCTGTTCCTAACTTTGCAGTTCATGGGACATTTCTCCCATGAATTTCTTGCAATCCTGACTGCTCGCGCTCACAATCAGGGAGTAAACATCGTTCAGTACGATTTGCCGAGCTCCGGCCTTCGCGAAGGGTTCCAATTTCTCCATGATTTCCGCCGGATTTCGACCAATTATCAAATATTTTGACAGAGTATCAGAGGGGATCTTCTTTGCTATTGAAAATGCGCGTTTTACACCCTCGTCGGTCGGATCCATGTACTGGTAAGACAGTTCCGAATATCTTTCTTTTTCTGCAGGCGAGATCAAACCTTTCTCGCTCATCTCATTCATTATCGGCTTGCTCATTATCGTGAAAAGAAGGTATCGAAAAGCGTCAATTGATTTTCGCTCCTTCTCTTGGTCACCGTTGGTCATCACGATAAAGGCGTCGTGGATCCTCTCGATTTGTCTTGGATCTCGATCGTTCGCTTTCGCTGATTCGTCTATTATCGAGCACCCTCTTTCAAAAGAATCGATCGAATTGATCGCGGGGAACCATCCGTCAGCAATTTCACCTACCAATTGGAGCGTTTTTTTCCCACCCATAGCTCCCAAGATCATTTTCACGTCATGAACCGGTTTCTGATCTATCCTGGCTTGATCTAAATTATGGAATTTCCCGTGGTAGGAGAAAGGTTGCGAAATTGAAGATCGAAGAAGACCTCTAATGACTAAAACAGCCTCCTTAAGCCTCGACCTCCTTTCGGAGGGATTCTCATTCCACGGAAGTCCATAGCGGTTCAAGTTCATTCCCTCGCCAGCCCCGATTGCTAGATCTGCCCTTCCACCAGTAAGCTCGTCCAAAGTTGCGACTATGTTTGCGATTTTTGCAGGGTGAATCCTTACCGGATCCGTCACCCCTGTAAGCAGTTTTACCTTCGTTGTTCTGTAACCGATTGCGCCTAACAAGACCCATGGATCGACCCGATCTCCAGCGGGTGGCAGATCGGCAAGATGATCTGGTATCCAAACTGAATAAAATCCTAATTCGTCGGCAAGAATCCCAAGGTCAACAATGTCCCTGGGAGAAAAGGAGCTTAGATTTATGCCGATTTTTAATGCAGGGTTTGGAGTTGCCATCAGACTAACGCGTAAAATCACTCAAAAGCGGAGATAAAATTTTCTTGCTCATCCAAGAAATCGGTCAAAGCTAGGCCAGATCGAGCGGGTAATTCGAGATCTTTTCAAAACCCTTTTTCGTGATCACGTACGCATCCTCGAGTCTGAT
>JAPCJU010000111.1 GCA_027886795.1 Nitrososphaerota archaeon
ATCGACTTTATCTCTCATAATTGCACGAACACCTTGAAGGAAATGTATCACATAGAACTAATGAATTCTCTCAGATAGGCAAGGTTTTCATGCAGTAGGAGTTATTCGAGAAAATTCTCTACCGTTCATTCAACAACTTGATTGCCTCTCCATGTTTCGCAAGGTAGTCTTTCTTGCATGTCTTGCAACAAAAATAATACCTCGTCGAAGCTACCTTGATCGTGTACGGCCTAGGGCTGGAGATCTCGCCCTTGCATAGATCACATCGCAAATTAAGGCGAAAAGATTCCGCGAAGGGAAGGGGGTATTCGTCTTTGACGGTGGCGGTAATGATTTGGCTTCCGGATACCTTCACATCCAACTTTTTCAATGTCGGGCTATTGAGAAATCGTTGCAACGCCTGAGCGTTCTCCAATCTGAGCTTCGTCACCAGATTATCCCGTCCGGTGGTCACTATCACTTCGTAGACCTGTTCCATCTTGCCTAGTTCTTTTGCAATCTCGTCTGTCCTTGATGGAGGAGCGTTCATCGTCACGAGAGCGAGGATACCGGCATTGTCGACAGCCTCCAGATTGAAAATAGGGGCGAATTTTCTGATCAGTCCTGCCCGATTCATACGACCGAAACGGCTGGAAACTGTTGGGGTGGAAAGTGAAGCCCTTTTAGCTATTTCGCGGAAAGAAGCCCTTCCGTCCGCTGCAAGTTCCTTTAGTATCAAGATGTCAAGGGGATCGAGTTTCAATTTTCTGTAGCTAGGAAGGATTGACTCCCAGAATAAATGCTTTACATTCGTAAAGACGAATTTTGATATAGTTTCTTGAATAATGGATCTTTGAGTAATATGGTAAAAGATCCCGTATGCGGAATGATGGTCGATGAAAAGAAGACTAGCCTAAAGTCAGAACACGACGGGCAAACGTTCTATTTTTGCTCTGCGTCCTGCAAGCGGAGCTTTGACGCGGACCCGCACAAATACGGGCACTCTAAGTAACTGACCGATGGATGGCGACCGATCCCGTCTGCGGGATGGTCGTGGAAGAAAACCCCGAGACTCTCCACGCCACCGTCCGCGGTACGATGTATTATTTTTGTAGCGAATCGTGCCTGCTAGAATTTACTAGGCCCGAGCTCGAGCTCAGAAACATCAAGCTGAGCTTGGCGTTGAGCCTAGCACTGGGAATACCCATTCTGATTCTTTCTTACGTTAGCGTCAAACTGCCCGTGCCTCTTGGATGGCTCCTGCTACTTCTCGCGACACCAGTTCAGTTCATCGCAGGGTGGAGATTCTATCGCGGGACTTACGATGCCCTAAAGATGCGATCTTCAAACATGGACATTCTGATTGCGATAGGAACCTCTGCGGCTTATTTCTACAGCTTGGTATATGTCTTGTTTCCTAAGCAGTTTCCTTTTGGCGGACTGTATTTTGATACTTCAGCAATAATCATCGCGCTCATTTTGACGGGGCGTCTACTGGAGTACGGGGTGCGCTCAAGAGCATCTGAAGCGATACGGAAACTGGCAGACTTACAACCAGCAAATGTCACCATTGTAGTTGATGGTACAGAGAAGGAGATCCCGATCGAAAAGCTTTCTCCTGAAGATTTCTTCATCGTGAGGCCTGGTGATAGAATTGCTACCGACGGGATTGTCGTGGATGGGCATTCTTCTGTGGATGAAAAACTGGTGACGGGCGAGGGAATCCCGGTTGAAAAATTGATGGGCAATCAAGTTATTGGGGGAACAATCAACGGCCAGGGAGCCCTAAAAGTAAGAGCGACTAGGGTCGGTACGGACACGACTCTATCAAAAATCGTCCACATCGTACAGCAGGCTCAGAATTCAAAGGGACCCGTCGAGAGGCTCGTAGATACAATTTCGAGATATTTTGTTCCCATCGTTGTACTCGTGGCGCTCGCTTCTTTCTTAGGATGGACTTTCATCGCGCACGAACCAATCAGTTTTGGTTTTACAACAGCAGTCGCTGTCCTGATAATAGCATGCCCCTGCGCCCTTGGGCTTGCGACTCCGGCTGCAATTGTGGTTGGCGCTGGCAAGGGTGCAGAGAATGGAATTCTGATCAAGGGTGGAGAATATCTTGAGCGAACTCAAAAAATAGACACTGTAGTTTTCGACAAGACCGGCACTCTCACAAGGGGCGAACCGGAAGTTACAGACATTGTCAACTTTAAGCCAAAAGAAATTTCTGACGATGAATTGCTGCAGTACGCAGCTATCTGCGAAAAACGATCGGAGCACCCGCTTGCATCGGCCATCCTGACGAAGGCGGGTGAAGAATTTAGGGGGAAAGAAATTCCAGATCCGGAATCTTTCGAGTCAGTCCCTGGAAGTGGAGTTCACGCTGTGTACCTGGGTCACGATCTTCAATTTGGCAGTTCAAGAATCGTAGAATCGCTCGTGAACAGAGACATTCAATCAAAGTTGAACGAGTTGCAAAAACAGGGGAAGACTGTCATGATTTTGTCAGTGGACAATCAGATCGCGGGATTGATTGCAGCGGCAGATACTGTGAAGGAACATTCTCGGGAGACCGTTAAAGCTCTTCAAAAAATGGGGCTCAAAGTGATGATGCTCACTGGAGACAACAGGAACACCGCGGCTGCCATCGCAAATCAGGTTGGAATTGAAGATTACGTTTCAGAGGTAGTTCCTGCAGAAAAATATGAGGCAATAAAAAAATTACAAACTGAGGAGCATCGGAAGGTAGCCATGGTTGGCGACGGAGTAAATGACGCACCGGCCCTTGCCCAGGCCGACGTGGGAATTGCGATCGGAAGTGGATCGGATATTGCAATCGAGACGGGCGGGATAATTTTGATGAAGGACGACCTTCGAGATGTGGTCGCCGGGATACAGCTGTCGAGGGCAACAATGAACAAGATCAAGCAAAATCTTTTCTGGGCTTTCATTTACAATGTGGGACTCATTCCAGTTGCGGCTGGACTTTTCTTTGTAGTCTTCGGGGTTCTGTTGAATCCCATATTCGCCGGGCTGGCGATGGCGATGTCCTCGGTGACAGTTGTTACAAATTCGCTCAACCTAAGAAGATTCAAGCCAAAGTTTTGAGGGTTCTTTCTCTTTACCTGAAATCCTAAGGTTAAGAGTAATTCAACCGTGTGGAACTATCTGAGGTGGACTTTCAGTCTAACATAACTGAATCCGGCTCCAGTACCCAAAATCTACAACGCCTAAATCGTAATTTTGGAGAATTGGGAAAAGCTGGACAAAATCCGTATGAATGTCACACGCATCTATTTGCTTATCCTACTGATCGTATCCGTTTTGGATGTATTTTTGAATCTGCGCGGGTTGATGATGTACACGATTCCTCTGGCACTAGTATCATTTCTCAATCTCTATCTCGACGGAAGATTTCAATTTAGATAAGCAGGTTCTATCTCATTAAGAACCCACATGATATTTGTTGATTTAGATTCTGTAATCTTCCGTCTTTAAGCATAGTCCTTTTGGGCATCAAGCCTAGTCGATATTCTATGGGTGAGAAACCGGCTAACCACCAGATAATTTAATTGATGGTTGCAAATTTCCATCGTTAGCGGTAAGATCTTGAGTAATAAAGAGAAAAAGATCGGGTGGAAAATTGACGCGTACTACATTGATTCGTGCAACTGCGATTGGGGTTGTCCGTGCCAATTTTTGGCGAAACCAACCCACGGCAAATGTGAAGGGATGGGAGGGATTCAAATCAAGAAAGGAAATTATGGATCAACCTTATTGGATGGGCTCGGAGCAGCATTTGTCGTATCTTATCCGGGAGCTGTTCACGAAGGTCATGGGAAAGCATCGCATTACATAGATGATAGAGCAACTCATGATCAATTTCAAGCGCTAAGCAAAATTCTGACTGGTGTCGCAGGAGGCGGACCGTTTGAAATTTATGCAAGCACTTGCGAATCGTTTCAGGAGCCACGGAAGGCGCGAATCAAAATCGACATCAACGGACTAAAAAGCCACGTCCATATCACCGATGTAGGAGAAGTTCAATTTGAGCCGATAAGAAACCCGGTAACCAACCAGATCTACAGAGCAATTATCGAGCTTCCAACAGGGTTTGAAGCGAGTCGGATGGAACAAGCATCTTCAAAGAAACTCGTTGTCGACGATGGCTATCTGAATTTCACGTACAGCGACACGTATGGAAGTTTATCAGACGTGAGCTGGAGCGGGCCGTGAAAGCTCGTAGGTAAACTGACATCAAAAATCATTAGTCAATAAATACAGGGCCGACTGATCCACGAAAAGATGCCTCTCTGCTGTACTCTAACAGATAACTGCGTCGATCTAACTGATAGGGAATACGCGGTGTGCCACTCGATCTGTTCCTCACCCAGCCCTGTTTCGTTTTCAGAATTGAAGCATGGCAGCGATCTTCATCAGGAAATTTTGTCTCGGATTCTTCGGAGGCTCACAATTTATCAGATAATTAAGAAAGTTGAAAACGGGAAATACGTTCAGTCTCCAGATCAATGCGGTCAATAAATAACGGGCACCTAAATGATCTTTCGATGAAACATGGCAGAAATTGAAGAACTGGAAATAAGGAAAGCAGTCAAGGAAAGATACGCAAAACTGGCAAACACAACCGAATCTAGTTGCGGACCAGATTGTTGCGGCGGATCAACTCTGGTGTCTATCGGAGAGAACGTTCCGGCAGAAGCTTCCATGGTTAATGCAGGCTGTGGATCTCCGCTTTCTCTGTTTACCCCTAAGGAGGGAGATGTTGTGCTTGATCTTGGAAGTGGCGGTGGAACAGACGTCTTCAGGGCTTCGGCATTAGTTGGCGAGTCAGGCAGGGTGATGGGGGTTGATGCAACTCCAGAAATGATATGGAGAGCTCGAAAGACCGCGGGTGCTTACGGCGAAAAATATCGCAATGTTGAATTCAGGCTTGGTGAA
>JAPCJU010000112.1 GCA_027886795.1 Nitrososphaerota archaeon
ACAATCGTACCGGAAGCATACGTCGCTGAACTGGATCCTTCGGCGTACTCAATCAGATCGAGGGCGGATAGAGGGAGTCTGAACACAAAATGGGCGATAGATGCGACAAAACCAATCGATCAACCTTTTCAAGAATCAGCCGACGTACCAAAGCAGTACTGGAAGAACATCGATATCTCCAATTATCTCTAGTATCAGGTGAAAAGATCAATTGACAAACGCAATCAGTGAAGAAAACGCACTACTGTTGTTGGAGAACGCATTCACGAGGGAACGATTCGATTGGCAGATTTGGGATTTAAGGCAGATGAAGCAAAGCATCGAATTAATGAAAAAAATTACTTCCAAAGCTGCGAGAAATCCTACTACGAAAGATTCGTTCGCGCTCTTGGAAAAATCGCTCGATGAGCTCGGAACTATCATCGATCAAAAAGATGCTACGAGAGTTATAGCCGGTCACACCCATGTTGAACAGGCACTATCCCAGCTTCGTGCATTGATATTCGGTCTATAGATTTCGTGGGTGCGAATCTGTGACAGAGCTTTACAAACTCATAATCAATGGAAAGCAGGTTGAATCAGAAAGCGGAGCAACCGCGCAGATCAACAATCCAGCGAGAACAAATGAAGTAGTTGGCAGTCTGTCTGTTGGCTCCGTCGAAGATGCGAAGAAGGCGATCGATTCTGCTTATGATTCGTTTGGGGGGTGGAGCGAAACCACTCCGAGGGCAAGATCCCAGATTCTTTTTAGAGCAGCCGAACTTTTGGCTCAATCTGAATCAGAAATTGCCGAGATCTTAACGCGGGAGCAGGGGAAGACTTATCCTGAGTCGCTGAATGAAGTACGCCTTTCCTCCGCGGTTTTCAAATATTACGCTGGACTCGCGCCCACGATTTCTGGGAGAAAAGTGGATCTCACAGACCCGACGGAGTTTGGTCTAGTTTTCAAAAAACCGATAGGAGTCACTGTCGCGATCGCCCCTTGGAACTCGCCCGTCATTCTCATGGCGGTAAAACTTGCACCCGCTCTCGCGGCGGGTAACACCATCGTTGCCAAGCCCGCGTCGAGTACTCCGCTTGCTGATCTGATGATGTGCGGTGTAGTGAACAAGGCGGGCCTTCCTCCCGGGGTGCTCAACATCGTGACGGGAAAAGGCAGTGAGATCGGCGAAGAACTGGTCTCAAACAAGAAAGTTTCGAAAATCGCTTTCACCGGTGAGACAGAGACAGGAAAGACCGTTATGAGCATAGCATCGCGCGGGATTAAGCGAGTCAGCCTGGAACTGGGAGGCAGCGACCCGATGATCGTTTGCGACGACGCCGATTTAGATCTTGCAATTGATGCCGCGCTTGTAAGCAGATTCCGGAACTGCGGACAGGTTTGCATGAGTGTCAAGCGGCTGTACATTCAGAAAGGAAAATACGAAGCATTTGTCCAAAGGATCACAGAGCGAATCCGAAAAATAACCATTGGGGACGGCTTCGCGAAAGAATCCAAGATGGGACCGCTCCACTCCAAGACCCAGAAGCAGAAAATCATGGGTCAACTATCTGATGCTGTTGAAAAGGGGGCGAACGTCATCTACGGCGGCAAGGAACCGACCGAGTCTGGATTATCTCAAGGATATTTCTACTACCCAACGCTGGTGGCAAATGTTGATCAAACATCAAAGCTGATTCAGGAAGAAGTGTTTGGTCCAGTATTACCCATTTTCAAATTCTCGACCATCAAGGAAGCCATAGATCTTGCAAACGACTCGCCTTACGGGTTGGGTTCTTCGATCTGGACGAAGGACCTCGATCTTGCCATGACCGCGGCATCAAAAATCATCGCGGGGACGACCTGGATAAACTCCTTCCACGAACCCCAGATAGACCTGCCGTTCGGTGGGCTGAAAGAGAGCGGACTGGGAAAGGAGATGTCGATAGAGGGCCTCGAGAATTATCTGGAAACGAAATCTGTAGTAGTGAATTCGAAGGGAAAGAAAAGGGCCTGGCTAGATTAATTCCGTCGGTACCGACGGAATTTCAATTTCCGTATCGTTTACTGAATCTTTCGATCGCGGGATAGAGGTTTTCATCAGGGGTTGCAAACGACATCCTCACGTAGTTTCGCCACCGAATCCCAAAGATCTCCCCCGGGAGCAAGGCGATGTGTTCCTCCTCCAGAAAATCGAGCGCAAACTTGGCGACGTTCACCTTGTCGGGCATCTTGACGAACAGATAGAATGCGCCTTCTGGTTTTGCGACGCGAATATTTTGTTTTGAGAGTAGTTCAACACACTTGTCGCGTCTCTCCTCATATTTTCGTAATCTCTGCGCTACAAAGTCCTGCGGGCCCTTGAGAGCGGCAGAACCAGCCGCCTGAATGTAGGGGCTCACCATCGTAATCGTCGCCCGCTGAGTTTTGAGTAGTTCGGAGCAGACCCCGTCTTTCGCTACTATGAACCCCAGCCGGTACGGAACCATGCTGTACGTCTTTGAGAAGCTGCCGAGCTCTATCACGTGCCGAGATTGGTCCGAGTATTCCCACGCGTGGGTGTGGACTTTTCCATCAAAGACAATTTTATCATAAATCTCGTCCGAAACGAAATAGATCCCTCGGCTCATACAGAAATCAGCTAGTCGCTTTATCTTGCCACCATCGAGTGTCCACCCTGCGGGATTGTTCGGATAATTCACGAGTATTACTTTCGTCTTCGAGGTGACTGCTGCAATCATTTCATCGACGTCCAGACTGAACCCGGTTTCACTATTCACGGCAACTGGAACCGTCGTCAACTTTGCTCCCGTTAAACCAGCAATTTCTGCATACGGAGGAAAGTACGGCTCGTGAACGATGATCTCGTCACCGGGATCGAGCAATGAGAGAAGAGTGATGAACAAAGCATGTTTGGATCCGCAGGTGACTATGACCTGTGAGACGGTTACTTCCCTTCCTGATTCTTGGGACAACTTGTTTGCTATAAGAGATCTGAGCTCTTGCGAGCCAGCAGCCGAGGTGTACGACAGGATCGGCTTTTCGAGCGCCCGTTGAAGCGCCCTGGCAATGTGCCCCGGAGCTGGAACTTCTGGTTGCCCTAAAGAGAGATCCGTAATGTTGATCCCCTGCTCTTGAAGCACTCTTATTCGATCTGCAAACTCGAACATGACCGAGGCGGGAACATTCTCCAACCTCTTTGAAAGCGCGCCAGATGGTTTAGACTCCATAGCCATAGATCTCCCTCGCAGCTTTCAAACTGACAAATCCATTTCTCAGATCTTCCTCGAGCTTATCAGTTTCGCGCAATCTGGGATCATAGAAACCGCCACTGCCAGCATTTTCCATTCGGATTGTTCCATTTTCGGGCATCGTGTACATCCCCATCGAGTCAACTTCCTTCCCGTTGACGAACGATTTTCTTCTCATGCCAGCGTGGCCCCCTTCCAATCCTTCAGGGGCGAATCTGAATTTGTTTGCAATGAAGGCAACTTTCGCAGGCTTTCCGGATATGTTTCTGATGGTGTACGCAGCTCCCAGGCCACCGCGATATTTTCCGGGACCGCCAGAGTCAGAGATCAATTTGAGCTCCTCGACTAGTAGCGGAGTCGTGCTTTCCATGACCTCCGCCGAGATGAGCGATGTCACAGTCGGTATTCCAGTAGTGTCGAGCCCGTCGTAGTGAGCTCTCGCCCCCATTCCACCGACCCCAATCACCGTTATCGCGACAAAGGTCCGTCCCTTCGAGTCGGAACCCTTTATCGTACAACTCGCCGCGAGTCCCGGGTCGGCGACGACTTTTTCCGGTACGATCTGTGACATCGCCCTCCAGACCGCAATGGGCGCGTGCCACCCCATTATGTGTCTCGCGCCGCAGGCCGCGGGCGGGAGTGGGTTTAGTATGCAATCTTCAGGCGCGGACACTTTGAAGAGATCCATGGTTCCCTGGTTGTTCGGGACGTATGGCGAAACAACGCACTTTGCCGCGTATATCGTGTACGCCCTTGTGTAGATAAGCGGAGAATTTATTCCAAAATTTGACTTTCGGGACGTACCTGCAAAATCTACCTCAAGAGATTTTTCGTTCACGGTTACTTGGCAGCTGATCTTGTGGTCAATGTCCGTGCCTTCCACCATTACCTCCGATTTGCATTTCCCATGCGGCATTTGAGAAAGATCTTTCTTAACCGTGTCGGCAGACGTCTCAATGATCTGATCTGAAATGTATTCCAAGTCAGCGATCCTGTATTCCTTCAGGACAGATCTGAGCAAGCGCTCCATAGTTTGTACCGAGGAAATATCTGACAAAATGTCCGCAATAGTTTGCGCGGGTAGCCGAACATTTGCCCTAATTATCTCCTTCAGTAGTGGGTCGATTGTTCCCCGTCTTGCGAGTTTAACTGGAGGCAGCTGGAGGCCTTCCTCGAAAACGTCTGTCGAAGTCGCAGACCAAAGTTGGCCGCCTATGTCGGGAAGGTGGCTGACGGCTCCCGCATACGCGATTATCCCGCGATTGTTCTTCCCAAAAATCGGCAAAATCACCGAGATATCGTTGACCTGTCCCGTCCCGATCCAGGGGTTGTTTGTGGCCAGAACATCGCCCGGCCGGATATCCTCTTTGGGAATCACCTTCAAAATCTCACTGAGAGTCGTCGGAAGCGTACCAATGAAAGATGGAGGGCCTGCCCAAGCCTGCGCAATTGACCGTCCCCTTGAATCGAACAATTGACATGTCGCATCCAGAGCTTCCCTCACGATTGGCGAGAAAGAACTTCTGATCAGTGTGCCGTATGCTTCATCGGTAATGGAAATTAGGCGATCCCAAAGGAACCCGAACGACGCCTTGTCGATTCGAGTGCTCTTTGGCTTAGTCAAGCATCTCCACCACTAGATTTCGGAATTGGTCAACCCTCGCCGTGGATTTCGACGGAAGTACCGTTGTGGATTCGACC
>JAPCJU010000113.1 GCA_027886795.1 Nitrososphaerota archaeon
AAAATATTGGGGCAAGAGCTAGCCGGGGAGATTGAATCAGTAGGCAAAGATGTAAAAGAGTTCAAGAAGGGCGACCAAGTTTTTGCTTACACCGGTTTTCATCTTGGAGCTTATGCTGAGTACGACTGTCTGCCTGAAAGTGGACTCGTGGCACCAAAACCTATCAACATGTCATACGAAGAAGCGGCCGCGGTTCCTCTTGGAGGACTGCATGCGTTGCATTTTCTTCGGAGAGCAAACATCCAAGCTGGGCAGAAAGTTTTGATCAACGGTGCAGGTGGAAGCATAGGAACTATTGCGGTTCAGCTTGCGAAATCATTTGGGGCAGAAGTGACTGGCGTGGATAGCGCAGAGAAATTGGATATGCTGCGCTCGATTGGTGCGGATCATGTCATTGATTACACCAAGGAGGATTTTACCAAAAGCGGGAACAAGTACGATGTTATTTTTGACGTGATAGGCAAGGGTTCGTTTTCAGGCTGCATCAAGTCTCTAAAGGATAATGGATTCTATCTTCTGGGCAATCCCAGCTTGTCGCAGCGGATTCGCAGGAATTCGGGCAACAAGAAAGTAATAAGCGGGATGACGTCGTACAAGGCTGAAGATTTAATTTTCCTCAAGGATCTTATTGAAAAGGGAAAAATAAGATCGGCGATAGATAGGCGCTATCCGCTTGAACAAATTCCCGAAGCCCACAAGTACGTCGATACAGGGCAAAAAATAGGAAATGTTGTCATCACTGTGGATCGTAGTAACGAACAAGGTTAGCTATTCGGAGGATACAATTCCTAAATATTCCATTTGACGGGAAGACGGTATGGCTTCAAAACTTACAGTTTACATTGATGATTCTTTGATGAAATTGTTGAAAGATGAAACTGAAACTATGAGTTTAAGCCAGGTCGTGAATGATGCGCTTGAATCCTATTTTTCTGTTAGTCTGGTCAGAGATCTGCCTTCCAGCAAGAATAATGGTAGATTACCCTTGCTTTCCGAAGTAATCAAGAAAAGACCCAAAAGTCGAAGTCCATCAGCTTGGATAATAGCAAATCAGAGGAGGGGTCGAAAAGATCGTCTATCTAGAAGGAAATGAGAAAAACTTGAAACGTCAAACACGGAGAGAGATCACAGTTTGATTGAAGAAAGTATTTCAAAGAAAAATCTGTTGTGAATGATTCGCGTCCTTCGCGCTTACATGCCTCCTAAGGGGCCATCCGGTCAACTTTCTTATTGCCCTGATTGTTTTTGATTTGATACCAGAAATGTTTCGGTCAAGTACTCTCGCTCCGACGTTTCAACGTCAGCTTGTAGTTGTTCAAGTACACAGCGTCGAATCGCCGATAGAACAGGTAAGTGTTAGAAGTCCTATTTCCTATTGGTGAACGTTCATTAGCTATATGGAAATGGGCTTCCATGCAAGTCCCCGCCAGATGGTAAGAATTCCAAGCCCACCAAATTTTTTCACTTTCAATAATTTGTCAGGTCTTCTCCCTCTTAGCCTGAAAATCTTTAATTTGGCAATAAAGACCCTATCAACTCCTTTGAACCATACCGCTCAAGAAAGGAAACGGCAAAGGCCGCCAAATTCTTGTATTCCCTCATCCAGAAACTTCGATACTATTTCTTCGGAAGGATCTGCTCGTCGCGCTTCAATCTCTTTCTGGAGAAATTCCAAGGCTGATCGAATCTAGGCGGAGCAAACTTCCAAAAGAAGAAAGCTTACCGATACACAATCAGTCCCAAAAGCATGGCAACAAACATCGGTGCTCCGACGATCCCTCGAAATACGACCCATCTCGCGAATTTGTCAAATGACTTGTTCAAGGTTGTTTCGTTATCATCCTTCACCTTTAGGAAACGCATTCCAGCGGGGACAGCTTGGGATGTCCCAAAAGCGTGTATCAAGGCAAATCCAGCAGCAATGATGAAAAGAATCGTGCTTGAAGTGATTCCGTTTTGGAAATACGCCAATAACGCAACCGTAACATTGAGAACGTAAGCCGAGAGACCGAGAGGAACGTACCAAAACCTTCCATTTGCGAGATCAGAAGCCAAGAAATATTTTCTATAGGCAATCATTCCAATTATCTTTCGAGCTGGAAGCTGCTTGATAGCATAGTCCAGCACTGAACCCGCAAGAATGGCGTCAACAATCGTGGTGATTGTTGCGATCCAAAGAAAAAAGTCATTCATCGGAGGTCTCATCTACTTTGACGGAATGGAGAGCTGTCTTGGATTTGCAAACCAAAGAAGGACAAAGTACGCAGTAAATGAAAGAATGAATCCGAGAGACATTAAGAATGAGAATAGGTTATTGACGTACCATCCCAAAACAAACTCGATCCCTGATTCACCCGCGAACAGGATTGTGCCAAAGCCGCAGACCGTAATCAGTATGAGGCGTTTGCTTTTGACAATAACAGAGACCACGACCGCGCTTATTGAAAGCAAACCTAGTGCGAGACCATTGACAAAGTGAACGAGTACGAGGGTCGGTCCATTCGTAAAAACGTTATCGAGGGGATTGATGGACGCGGTCTGCGTGGGAAAATTAGCAAACAAATTTGTAGCCGTGCCTAAAATGTACTGTAGAAGCAATAGACCGAGCACCGAAATCGCAATGTTCCTAACTGCGCGAATCAATGAGGCTGATTTCTGAGTTGTTGCAGTTTTCTGCAATTCTGGTTCCTTTTGCTGATTTTGTGACAAAGCCGAATATCGTATCCTTCTTTTGAAGAGATCAGAATTCTTATATCCGTATTGTCACTTTCTGAGTGACAAACAATGAATGAAAGAGGAATAGTGGAGGAACTTACGAGGATGGGATTGACCGAGTACCAGTCAAAAGTCTATTCGACACTCGCAGCTCTAGGGCCTTCGGGAGTCTCCGACATCACCAAGTTGTCCAAGGTTCCACGAACGAAGATCTATGAGACACTGGATGAACTAGTGACAAAAGGGGTCGTAGAATTCCAGCCAGGAAGGCCGATCGTCTATCGAGCTCTCAAACCCTCTCTTCTCATCAAACGAATGACCGAAGATTACCTAGACTCCGCCAAAAAAGCGGAAACTTTGCTTGAAGAACATTATGAGAGTATCACCGACACAAGTCAGGATTTCGTTTGGATTGTTCGTGGAGATGAGACAATAAGAAGAAAACTCGCCGAGTTCGTTGTTTCAGCTAAAGGAAGCATTTTTGCAATCGAGTCCTACCCTCCGCATTTCATCAGGTCAGTCAAAAGTCTTCTAAAGGCAGCATCCAAAAGAGGAGTGAAGGTTAGAGCGGTTTGCGTCGCCGAGAAAGACGCCCTCAGATCGGAGAACTTCGCAGAATCTGATCCTATAGAGTACAGGACATTTTCGTCATCAATTGGGAAACGGAAATCGGAACGCGTAGTGAGCGTCGAAGACGCGCAACTCCTGAAAGCTTTGAGCATGGCAATCTCGGGGTTTTACTGCCTGGCCGTGATAGACGACACTGAGTCCTTCGTAATAATACAAAATTCTAGCGATGAGACACGAAGCATCGGACTTTCGGCAAAGATTCCAGGAGTTTCTATTCTGCAAAGGATCATGTTCGAAAGATTATTCGCACAACGAACGAGGCAATACTTTGAAAGATGAAAAGCATTTGTCGTGGAAAGACCTTAGCATAGTTCTGGCGATCGTAGTAATCGGTTTACCATTCGTTTACTACTGGTTTCGTGGCCTGGGTCATTTTCGTCGATTCTCGGCATGTTGAATTTGTCAAGAATGATAGTGGTTGGAACCCGTAGTTAGGATCGCCTAGAACGAAGATGGTCTATTGAATAAACTCTGTTTCTGAGTCCGCTAATCAAGAAGAAAATCTATTTTGCCCTTCAAAGATAAGTCGGCGATCTTCATCTCTTTATGGTTGTGTACAGTGCTGCGTTTGATCATTAGGGCTCCGCAGGCCAGAGCTTCTCCGTAAACGCCTTGTCCAGCACAAAAATTCCAATTCGTGACGTCTGTCAAACCATTAAATGCTGGAATGTAACCACCTAGTTGTGCCTTCAAAGATCTCAGAAGGATGTAGTCCAAAACACTGTAACTTAGGGGCAGGCCTCCACCAGATTCGCTGATTGTCAGAGGAGATCCTGGTCATCCCAAGCTAACGACAAATAGTTTCCCTAGGTTGTCTACTAGCTATTTCTGATGGCGCGTGTACCTTTTCTTCATCTCATCAGTAAATTTCACAAGAAGAGAATCGATGAATCTCACAAATTCCTCATCAGATTTCATTATTGTATCTAAATTCGCTTTGATTTCAGAATTTGCTTCCAAGAGAAAATCATCCGGTTTAATTTTCTTTGATTTTGAATACAGCTCAGTCAATCTGCTAATTCCATCTAGGAGGCGCATCGAACCATATAAGTGGGGTTCGTCAACAGCGCCTCTTGCTGAGGTAAGGAGGAAGAGAGAGTACTCGAAGAGGAATTCCTCTATCGCGTTCTCAGAATTGTTATCATCCAAAATTTTTGACATCCTTCACTGAAGAATCTCCACGCCATATTTGTTGATATATGTCAATTTGTCTTTCTTGCCTTTTTTCAAAGGGGGTTGAGAAACCAGAGAAGGATAACCCACAGACACCATGATCTCAGTCCTCGTATCTGGCTGTAGTTCAAGCAATCTTGCAACTGCAATCTCAGCATAAGATTTTACAAAACAGGCACCAAGCCCAAGAGAATAGGCTACGAGTGCGATATTTTCCGCAGCCGCACCAGCGTCTATATGCGTACATTCGTCAAGATCCATTTTGGGCAGAAGCTCATTTCCGATCTTAGTCTTTGAACAAATTACAAAAACCAGCGGTGGTTTGCCGAATAGACCCGGCGAAATT
>JAPCJU010000114.1 GCA_027886795.1 Nitrososphaerota archaeon
TACAAGTTTGATCGGGAGGAAGCGGAGACACTGGTCACTCCGAAAACGAGAGCAATCTTGATCAATACGCCTAGCAATCCGACCGGATCAATTTTCACAAGGAAGAACGTCAATGAGATCGCTGAATTTGCATCTGATCACGATATTTTCGTAATGTCAGATGAAGTTTATGAAAAGTTCCTCTACAAGGATGATGCGAACTCTGCGAACGAGCACGTAAGTATTGCAAGCCTGAATGAAATGAAAGATCGAACGGTCACGATCAACGCTTTTTCAAAGACCTACGCGATGACGGGGTGGAGGATGGGTTATGCGGCCTCGTCAGGTCCGATTGCTGCGGCGATGTCAAAGATCAATGCAGCGCAGAGCTCATGTGTTTCCACTATCGCCCAGTATGGCGCGCTTGAAGCACTACATGGACCTCAGGACTCTGTTGGAAAGATGATCTCAGCGTTCGCAAAAAGACGGGAAGTTCTAGTAAAAGGTCTGAACGAGTTTCCAGGTTTCAGATGCCCGCTTCCACACGGTGCTTTCTACGCATTCCCGAATATCCAACAGACTCGATTTACCTCTTACGACCTCGCGATGAAAATTATCGACGAAGCTCATGTAGCCGTCGTTCCGGGCTCTTCGTTTGGAGTTCAGGGGGAGGGTTACCTCCGCCTGGCTTACGCAAATTCGATCGAAAATATCCAAGAGGCCCTTACCAGAATTGGCAAAGTCCTTAAGTGATCTTTGCCCATTTCTCGGAGAGTAATTCGTCCATTTCCTCTTTCAAATTATCTGAAATTTTAGAGGAGACGTCAGCAAACATTGTTTCGATTTTCGGCAGGGGAATTTTCTCTGCCTTCGAGATTGCCTGGTTGATTTGAGACTCCTGTTGTTTTCTGAGGTCTCTTTCCTGAGCTTCGGACCAGAGGGAACTCTTCTCCAAGTACAGTCTCAATCTAATCAACGGATCCTTCTTTTTCCACTCCTCGACTTCGTCCGTCGATCGATACTTTTTCCAATCGTCTGAGGTGGAATGTGCTCCCAGCCGGTAAGTGACGCACTCGATCAGAGTTGGCCCGCCTCCATTTCTAGCCTTTTCTGCAGCTTCTCTTGTCGCCAAGTACACGGCGAAAAGATCGTTTCCATCAACACGCACCCCCTCAAATCCGTAGGCTTTTGCCTTCAAGGCGATGGTTTCTGACGCGGTCTGTCGGCTTACTGGAACTGAGATAGCGTACTGATTATTTTCGCAAACGAATATTGTCGGTGCTTTGTACACGCCGGCAAAGTTCATGCTGACGTGAAACTCTCCAGAAGAAGTAGCGCCATCCCCGAACGAAGCGACAGTGACGATTCGATCTCCCCGCGATCTGGCCGCCATCCCAAATCCGACAGCTGGCTGAAGATGACTCGCTATCGGCGCCGCTAGGGTAAACAATTGATATTTTTTCCAGCCAAATGCGTTTGGGAGGTCTCGCCCTAAAGATTCATCCTCGGAATTGCCGAATAACCTGTTCATGAGAGAATCGAACGGTACACCCTTCTGAACAACCATCCCTACGTCTCTATACATTGGAAAAACCCAGTCATCCTTGTTTAGGGCAAGTACAGTTCCGATTTGGGAAGCCTCCTGACCGGAGCAGGACACGTAGGTTCCCATCCTGCCTTGCCGCTGAAGAGCGACCAGCTTCTCGTCAAGGATCCTTGTAAGAACCATGTTTTTGTAGGCAGAAAGTACTTCAGTCGTGCTCAAGCCGGTCTTAACCTCCGTCGTTAGAACGCCGTCTGGTCTCAATACCTGCAAGAGACCTAACGATGAGTCATCACTCTCCAAGGGGGAATCCTTGGGCATCATTTCGGGACTAGCTCCCGACCGCTCGGGTTACTCCGACGTCTTTAATCATCATGTATGGAGCAAGCGTCGGGGTGCTCACTTCCCACCACTTGATCCATTCCCGCTCATTAGAGATCATTTCAATATTCAAGAGCTGCCTCGGTATCGAATCGCTCAGCCTGAATCCTGCGACCGGCTGCCCGAGCTCTCCATCCTCGATTCTGAAGGCCGCGTCTCTTGGAACCGTCGAATAATCTCCGGATTGCATGTTCTGAAACCGGGTGTACCAATTATTTGTAACGAAAAGCCCGTCGCCGGTTTCGCGAATCATTTCATCCAGTGAAACGTCTCCTTCGTTAAACACGATCGTAGCGGGTCTTGGAAAAATTATTCCTGCGTTTCCTGTCGATTTTTCCTTTCCAAATTTCTTTGCGGTAGACGAATTGTGGAGCATAGTCAAAAAAGAGCCATGCAAGACAATTTCATTAGTTCCCGTGGGCATGCCTTCGTCATCAAAGACCCTTCCTCCAAGCCCACGATCGTAAACACCCTGATCTTCGACTCCTAATTTGTCCACAGCTACCTTGTTTCCGAGCTTATCGACGAGGAATGAGTTTCCGGATTCAATTGCAAATGCGGATGCCGAACTGGCCACGGGCAAGATATTCGAAACAACCGTCGGAGAGAAGACAATATCGTACTTACCCTCGTTAACTAGCTTTGATCCAAGAGATTTTTTGGCATATTCGCCAGCTTTTCGGCCCGCCCTATCGGGATGAAATTCGTTGACGTAGGAGGCGCATGAAAGTCCCTGACCTGATGAATTGTCATCCGCAAACGCCCTAATATTAAGCAGAATCTGTGTCTGCTTGTCGGCTCCCTGAGCACTCGCCGAAGTTATCATGAATAGATCGGTGACTTCGGTGTTCAATGAGCCACTCGCCCGAAGGGCTCCGGCGCGACCAGCTTCATCGATGGCCTGCCTAACTAATTCTACGAGAGGCGCGTCTTCGACATTGGGATCAAAATTTGCATGGGATTTGTAGCGGAACGGTCCTACGGGCAGTGGGACATAATCCTCGCTGACAGGAAGCGCTTCGCATGATCTTACCAAGTTTCCGAGAAATCTCTTGATCCCATCCTCCGTCGGATTGAATGAGCTCCCGACAATCCGTTTTTTTCCCTTGGAGAGATAAACTTCAAGAGTTATGTTCCTGACGTTATTCACTAGGGTTATGTCATTGTTTGCAAATCGGACCTGAGAATCGTTAGACTTTGCACACAATACTGATACATCATTGCATCCAAGTCTTTTTGCTTCATCGAGAGCAAATTGCGCAACCTCCTCTTGCTTAATTTGCTGCGACATCATCTCGCACCAACCCTCACATTTCGCAGCCGGATATGGGGAGCGCCGAAGAAGACGGGAGCTCCCTGCATCGGATCGCCCTTTCCGCATGTCCCGCAGGTATACTGGAGGTCATCGGCTCTTGCGTCTATGCTACCCCAATATTTCGGGGTCGTTATCTCAAGTACCGGATCTTTTATCGCATCTTTGAGCTCGCCATTTTCAATTAAGTATGATTCCAAGCCAACATATCTTTGATTCAGTCGTTTGTCATCAATGTTCCATTCCATGAAATTTTTGATGTACACCCCTTTTTTCGTTTCTTTCAACATCTCATCGAACTTCCAGTCACCCGGCTCGATGAAAGTGTTACCCATTCTGATGATCGGTTCTCGATCAAACTGCATAGCTCGGGAGGATCCGTTGCTCTTGACATGGAAGAAACTTGCACTCGCCCTGTTCTGCAAGAATTCTGTAAACCTTCCTCCGGAAATCAATTTGCGCTTTCTTGCTTTCACTCCTTCATCGTCGTATAGATAATACCCCATGGAGTTCGGTATAGTCGGATCATCTGAGACATAAGCTTCCTCGCTCCCAATCTGCATTCCCAATTTGTCCGGCTTGAGAAAAGACTCGCCTGCTTGCGCGCCTTCTCGTCCGAGTATTCGATCTGCCTCCCCTGGATGTCCACAAGATTCGTGACTCGTCAGACCCGCCACGTTCGGTCCCAAAATAATGTCGAGTGTCTCGTCCTTTGGCGGAGCCTTTGACGCCTTTATCCCGTTAGTTATCTCCATCAGCTGTCTCGGAAGCTCCTCGTTCAGATTGAATTTCTCGATTACTTCCCATCCGCCAGTACCGCCCAAGCCCGAATAACCGGGGGGTATCGAAATCGTCTTTGGCCTTCCCTCGTAGAAAGCAGTAAGGATTCCCAAGTATTCTACACGGGGAACCCTGCTTTCCAATTTCGAACCGTCAGAATTCTCGTAATATTTCTCTTCGATATTCGTCCAGATGATCAGGTTGCGATTAGGAAATGTTATCCCGGATATTGGAGGAGAAAGCAAAGAATCGAGCTCCTTCAGGAATGAAATCAGCGATTGGACGGATACATCCTCAAGTTTCTTTTTTTCTTGCACTTCCCACTTTTCTCGATGGCTCTCCTCATCTGAGAAATGAATTTTTTCTCTTGTAAACTCAGCCGCGAGTTTCGCATTTCTAACCAGACGATCAACCAGCGACTTCACAGATTCTTTCGACACAATGTTCGTCGCTCCAAATGCAAGAGCTCCGTCTGAAATTACTCTGACTCCGATCCCTTCCGCGTCGGATATGGCAGCGGGTTCTGATTCCCCGTTCCGAGTGAAGCAAGTTACGTCAGTTGTTCGCTGAATTCTCGCCTCAGAATATTCGCAATGATTCTGACCCGCCAAATCTACAGCGTAAGAGACAAGATCGAAGTCCAATGAAACCAACTAAATTCAATCGGCGCCGTATCGCTATTTCATCGTTTCTCCGATCAGGACTTTCATTTCCCGAAAAATCAATCATTTCCAACTACAAGCTTATCAGTTAAGATCTGTGAATCGAAATTCAGTAATCCATGCTTACATTTGTCTGCAAGACTTCTGAGATAATGGAAGAGGAGCTTTACAGATTCGATATCAATGATA
>JAPCJU010000115.1 GCA_027886795.1 Nitrososphaerota archaeon
GGCGAACCCAATCTGACACGGTTCGTGTGGGAATCTCTAGGTGAGAAAATTGTCCACGAAGTCATCTCTCCCGGAACCTTTGAGGGAGGGGATTTCATCCCGATGAAGGATTTTGCCCTTGTGGGAATTGGGGATAGAACAAATCGAGATGCTGTGGATCAGATGCTCGAATTTGGGCTCGACTTCGACGAGGTGGGCGTCGTCCATCAGCCAAGCCACCCATTGATTCCTGGCGACGACAGAGATCCGATGATCGACATGCACCTTGACACGTACTTCAATGTCGCAGGAAGTGGCGTCGTTGTTGGCTCCGAGCTGCTACTCAAGAGGGCAAAGGTCGAGATCTACCATCGCGAGGGGCGGAACGCCTACAGAAAATCCGGAGAAGAAACCACGCTTCATGATTATGTCAAGAAAAAGGGATTTGACATCATCAACCTGACTACGCTGGAGCAGCTTTGTTATGCGTCGAACTTCCTATGCATCAAAGACGGCCAGATACTTGCAATCGAAGTAGAACGAGAGATAAGAAGCGTCCTAAAAAATCTCGAATCGAAGGCAGGCGAGAATCCTCATAGGTACGCGAAGTTGCTTGACCAAGCGAAAAAGGATTACCAGGATCTTCGCGATTCGGGAGGCATTTTTCCACACAAGAAAGAAATCTACCAGCACAACATTGACGCGTTGGCGATGGTCATGACGAACCTAACCGGTGGTTATGGCGGGGCGCACTGTATGACAGCCGTGCTTGAAAGAAGCTAGACAGTCGTTACCAGATTTGATGATCGTCGTTGCAAATTGGTCAATCAGTGTAATCATTTCCTTTGTCGATTTCTCACCGAACTACAAGAACAGCGCAGTGAGCGTGCGCGACTATGGCGCTAGAAACACTCCCGAGTAGAAGCTTCTTGAAACCTCCAAGGCCCCTAGTTCCAACGACAATCAAATCTACGTTTTCAGCCACGCTAAAATCCAAAATTGATTCAGCTATCGAAGTCATTGTTGTCAAAACTTTTCCTCTCGCGTTGATTGACTGATTTCGAGCTTCGTTCACCGCCTGACTTACGATATTATTGCCGTCTGCTTCGGCGGCCTTGAAGAAACGAGTATAATCAGCGGCGGAAGGATAAGGTGCCATCGGCGTGTATAGTCGAGGAACGGTCATTGCTAGGACATTAGCGACAATCAGTTCTGCCTTGTTTTGCCTTGCGAGCTCGATCGCCGCCTCGACAGCTCGGTTTGCATATTCTGAACCATCAACAGAAACTAGAATTTTCTTGAGAGGGAAAAGATGTTTCGGTTCTCGAGTGGTCATCTGACTATCACTCTAAATCGCACTAGCGGCCAATTAAACGGGCAGGACGATTCTCAAATCTGAAAATCAGCAGCGCGTCACGCGGTCAGTATCAGTTTTGATGATCATGTTCTCTGTATATTAGTCGGCGGCTCGTAAGCTGTTCCACTGGCAGTGTGGATTGTGATGAGCCAACAGATCCTCCTGAAGAAAGCTGAGAAAGAAGATTGGACCAGGATCCTCCAGTTGTATAGCTCGCTTGATGAAGTGGACCTGGAATATCGATTTTTCAACTTACACAGAGTCTCGGCAGACGAAGCAAAGATCATCGCCGGTCGGCCCGACCACTTTGCCTTGCTTGCACTTCAAGGAGAATCTGCGATAGGCGAGGCAACACTTCAGGGAAATGGAGAAGTTTCAGTCGTTGTCCAAAAGCAATCGAGAGGCATGGGTGTTGCCAGACTATTGGTAACCGAGCTCATCGATATCGCGCGGAGCAAAGGATTCAAGAAATTGAGGTTCTTTACGCTTCCCAGCAACTCAAAAATGGTCGGACTCGGAAGAGCATTCGGCTTCAGAGTATTGTCCCACTCAAGCATGGAAGAAGAGTGGATTCTGGATCTTTAGGGCAGTCCAATTCTCATTGGGCTATTTTTAGATAATCACGTTTTGATAAAAGGAGAGATTTTTCGAGGTACTACGTTCGAAGCTGGGGAATCAATTTGGATCTGAGGCTGAATTTTTGCGCTATCAGACGCCTTTACAGAGGACCAGATGTCGTGGAGCTTGTCCGACGGGTCTCTGTTCGACACCAGATCTACAACGAGGTCTCCAGACTCGAGCTGAATTGTTGCGTTCTTGAAGCTAGACCTGTAACAAATGAATTTCTTTCCGTCATCTTGTACTATTGTTTTGTCGGCCCTTACTATGCCGTAGTCGTGAAGCTCGTGGATTCTCCTGTAACATGTGCTTATGGGAACATTCGCCCGACTGCTGATTTCCTCGATCGGGAGTGATTCAGAAATGATTGAGAGAATAATTTTCCGTGAGTATTCGTCGGATAGAGCCTTCACTACCTCAAGAGCCTTCGCCTTGTCTGAGACCAGCACGGGTACGACCTTCGGATGACTCACATGTGGAAATTTCTCGCTTATGGATGCTATCCCGCACCCATACGGGAGTTCCTTTTTTAGGAAGTCAACATGCCCTATGGACTTTTTTGTGATTGGCTTTCAATTCTGAGAATCGTATTCTCCTGTTAATTCGCGTTGCGAACGGTACGATGAGCGTGTTGTTAGGTCATGACGCAGTCGATGGTGCAGAGGCAGCGAGATTCTTGAATAGACTTAGCGAGTCGCTCACGGGTGCCTTTGGACTAGAGAGTCTACAGACGACATGACGATGATTTTCCGCTTCGGGGACTTCTCGGATTTGAAGCGAATGTAAATCTGGAGTGTTATCACTTCTGAGAATTGTATTCTCTTTTTAACTAGTGGCGACTTCCAATACAGATAAGGTGTCAATATGAGCGTCATAGAACAAGATGTAAAAACAACAGTTGACGAGCTTCTGAAAGCAATATCGACGAAGAATGTAATTTCAGATCCAATTGAAGTCGGCGACAACGTGGTGATAACCATAACCAAAGTTGGGCTAGGTTTCGGAACTGGAAAAGGTGAAAGCAAGTCGGCGTCAGGGCCAATGGGCGGTGGTGAAGGTGCCGGGGGCGCAGCAGGAGTTTCTCCAATGGCGATCGTGGTAATTCACAAGTCAACTCCAGGTCCCGCAGGAGTCGAAGTAAAGTCACTGGTGCCGCCAAGTGGAATCGGCAAGGCGATCGGCGATATAGCAACCACCGTCATGCAGGGAATGAAGGAAGAAAAAGAAAAGAAGAACCAAGAAAAAACAATGTAGTCCACACAAAAAGGACGACCGTGTATGATTCTGGAAATCGTCGCGATCGTCCTAACTATTTTTCTTGCACTTATTGTAGCAGTCTTGTTGATACCGTTCCATTTGGTTCTCAATGCTTCATTTTCGCTCGAGTCTACAAATGGGAATGTCAAAGTTTCGTGGCTGGGCTTGACTCTCTGGCGGAATAAACCGTCCAAACCGAAAAAGCCCAAAGAGAAAAACCCCAAGAAGAAAAAAACTAAAGCCGGCGGATTCTTGCGAATGTTCTCCCTGTTTCGAGATTCTATTCCCGCTTTTGTTATTTTGGCGAGATCTGTTAGGAGAGCCATCAATCTTCGCAGACTCGATCTCGATCTGGTGTTTGGATTGGGAGACCCCGCCGAAACTGCAATCGTTGCAGGCTATCTTTGGAGTTTTGCTTGGGTTTTGGACCGTATACCTGGCATATCGTTTGCTTTTCGCCCAGCGTTTCAAGAGATTCAGTTCAACGGATCATTAAACGCAGAGGTTCGAGTTAGGGTGTTGCCTATCTTGCTTGGTTTCTTGCGGGCGTACACAAAGAAACCGTTTCGACAGCTTATTGGGGAGGTTCGGGCGAGATAAATGAAATTTGACATGAGCAGGGGACTGGAAGTAGGAGATGCATTAGTCATTGGACTTAGGAAGTTCTACGTAGTGTCAGACGTGCTCTCGATCAAAAGCCTTACAGGGATGGTTTTCGGGATAATGGTTTCGCCGGTTGCACTGGTCGTTTTTGAAGGAGACCAAAGCTACGCTTTTTCATTGACGGAGGGAAAAGATGTAAGCATTGAAGATTTGATTGGTAAAGAGCCTTCTCTGAAGGAGAAACTTTCGAGGAACCTAGTCTCCGTGCTTGCAACTAGTCTAACTTAGATTCTGGCTTCCCTAATTTCCGGGTTATCTCTTTCTAGCATTTTGAAGCTCGTAGGCTTGCAACGCGAGCGGAAACACAACTTCCTCCTCCATATCATTGTGAATTAGTAGTTGCGTTACGAATTCTTGAATCCCCTTTCTTGCTTTCATTTCAGATCCTTGAGTGATCACGGGCAGATCGTCGTGGAGAAACTCTGTAACACGCCTGTGGTATCTGGTGATATCCAGAGCGATTCTCGATTTTTCTCCTCCTTCGCTTTCGATAACTCTCAAGAGGCGCGCTTCCTCCTCGACTGCATGTCTCAGTATTTCGAACTTTATTGACTCTAGAATGCTCTTTGCCACTTTCGGATCTCGATTTTGGGCTTCCTCCTGTATGTAGAGCAATTTATTGCGAAGCTCAAGATGCTCTCTTTTCAGCCTTTGAATGACAGCAGGTACCGGTTCGTCATAATCCAGTCTGTAGGCCATGTTTCGTATCAGTCAGTTTCATTCTTGTTACCTGCCAATAAGTAGAGGACACAATTATCAAGATTGGTAACGAGCTGCGTGGGATTGAATAGATGTTGAGAATAGGACAATATGACTTTGGACGATCTGATTCTCAAGTTTGATCATCGTCTCGTTTGTTTAATACTCCCGTCAAATCACATTTTTTCGTCTTAGTTGGCTTAAGGTTGAGATCCATTGCTTGACTATTCGTTCTGCGAAAAATGTGGATCGGACGAGGATGTCGA